>JBMFUH010000431.1:0-6024 GCA_049966735.1 Isosphaeraceae bacterium | reverse complement strand
GTGGCGACGCCGACGGGAAAGTCCCCAACTGGTCCGGACGTCCATCCTCCCGCCGCGAAATCCGCTGCCGGGGCAAATCTCCCGGCGCCAGCGAAGGAAGTGAAGAATAAGCCGGCGCAGCCGAGTGAGCCGACTGCTCCATCCAGTCCCGGCGCCAAGGACAAGGCCAAAGACCAGACGGAACCCGCCCAGAAGCCCGGTGTTCGGCGCGGGTCTCCTGAGCCCGCCGTCAGCCCGCCCGACGTGGCCAGGTCGGGCGGCCTCGCCACAACGAGGGCCCCCGCGCTCTCGCCTGTCTCCCCCCCCTCGCCTCCTGCCGGGACGGCTCCGGCGGCGGCACCGACCCTTTCCGGCGGCGTGGGACTCGCCGTCGGCGCCGGCTTGGGCGCGGCCTTCAATGCCTTGACGAAGAGAAACGCGGAGAAGCAAGCGACGGATCCGGCCAAGGTCGCGACCAAGCCCGAACCTGCAAATCCGCAAGCCGTCAAGCCGGAGCCTCCTAAAACGCAACCGACCAAGCCCGAACCTGCAAATCCGCAACCTCCCAAACAAGAGCCTCCCAAAACGCGGGCGATCACACCTGGTCCTGCAAACCCGCAACTTCCCCCCTTGGCCCCCGCGCCCGCGCCCGCCGTCGCCAAACCAGCTCCGCCGCCAGTCAAGCCCGTGGAACCCAGGCTGAAGGATCCGGCTCCCGCGCCTCACGAGCCGCCCAAGGTCAAACCGGCTCCCGCGCCTCGCGAGCCGCCCCCGGCCAGCAACGAGCGGAGTGCGTTGCCTGTTCCGGCCCCCTCAAGTTCGGAATTCGGCATGCGGAATGCGGAATTGAATTCCGCAATCCCAATTCCGCGATCCGCAGTGAAAGTAATCCAAATTCCGCATTCCAAAGACGAGCTGCCGCCGCTGCACCCGGCAACCGATCCTCCGCCCGCGCCGGGCGAGGATCACGGCCTCGCTGCTCCGTCGCCGGCTTCGGCTCCTCCCGCGAGTGCCCCTCGGATCCAGGAACAGCCCCGGGACGCCGGGACGTTGCCCAGGGACGCCGCTTCCGGCAAGGTCGAACAACTGGCCAACGAGGGCTGGGTGCCGCTCAAGCATTCGACGGGCGCCGCGGTTCGTGACGTCGAGCGCGATGTCGCGGGTCTTGACGATGGTCCGGCCGGCAAAGGCGCCATCACCTCGTCAATCGATCCCCG
This sequence comes from Isosphaeraceae bacterium, assembly GCA_049966735.1. Classification (GTDB taxonomy): domain Bacteria; phylum Planctomycetota; class Planctomycetia; order Isosphaerales; family Isosphaeraceae; genus Aquisphaera. The sequence continues at coordinate 4,828 of JBMFUH010000431.1, read as the reverse complement.
TACGCCGGCTGACAACCAGCAGAGCTTCGACCTCGAGACGCCGCGCGGAGCTTCCACCAACCCGGCCGGCAACCCGCCCCGGAAGACGTCGCCGCGCGAAGGAAAGCTCGAGACTGTGCTGTACAAGGTCGAGGGGAAGGAGAATTTCTGGGACATCTCGCGGATGCATTACTACTCGGGCCGCTATTACAAGGCGCTGTGGAAGGCCAACATCGACAAGGTCCCGCAGATTGACAAGCTCTACCGCGGCACGGTCCTGCGGATTCCCCCCTTGGAAGATCTCGACCCGGCCTACATCGACCCGCCCGGCACACGCGCCCGGCAGCCGGTGGAGTCCGCGGCGGGGTCGGGAGACCCGCGCCGAACGGCGGCGTCCCCACGGAATCTCGAGCACACGGCCAACAGCCAGGAGGGCCGCGGCGACGGGATACCGATCCGCCGATCATCGCGCGCCGACGCCGAGCTGAACCTGCCCGTCTCGGATGTCGCCAGCGACGAGCCCGAGAGCGGGGGGCGATCGTCCCGAGGCGTCCGTCGGGCGATCATCGACGATCAAGGCTCCGAGTTTCGCCCGCGTGACGCGGTCGCTCGGCCCATTTACAAGGTCCGGCAATATGACACGCTGCGGACCATCGCCCGCGACACCCTCGGCGACTCGCACCGGGCCAGCGAGATCCTCGAACTCAACCGCGACATCATCGACGACCCCCGCCATCTCCCTGTCGGCCAGATCCTCGAGCTCCCCGAGGACGCCCGGCCAGCCAGGGCCAGGAGCAGGAGGTAAGTCCAGCGGTCTGCCTGGAAAACCGTTTTGCCCATCAGCCTAGAGCGCTTCTCGCTTGTGTTGCGCACAGTGCTTTGCGCTTGTTGATGGCGTTCAGGGCCTTCGCTGGCGCTTCAGGCTTGTGCGAGAAGGCTCTTCGGTTGACAAGCCTGAAGCGCCAGCGAAACCTGTCGTGCCGCCTTTGGGGCCCCCTCGCGTCCCGTAAACTCGCGTTGGGCGCGGGTCTCCAGACCCCGCCCTTGCCGGATCGCAGTGGCAAGGTCGGGAGACCTTGCCACAACGGAGTTCATGGGGAGGCTATCCCTGTTCGCGTGCTTGGCCACTCGATCGGTCTTGCGCAATGCGACTGAGAGGCGCTCTATTCCTTGAACAGCGCTCGAAATCCGGCTTGCTCGAAATGGTGGTCGCCGGTCAGCGCGTCGGTGATTCCGCGCTCGTGCATCACCTGGAAGCTGATGCAATCGGTCAAGGACCAGCCTTTGTCCGCCCTCTGGCCGAATAGAGCAAGACCACGAGAGTACCAGGCAGATGATGTATCCACGACCCGGACGTTGGGATCGGCAGCCAGTGTTACGAGGAATCGGTGGACAACAAGGCGGGCGCCGGGCCGGCACAGGGCGTCAGCCAACTCGATCAACACGGCCGTGGTGGTGACGTAGGGGAAACACAGAGCCTGAGTCAAGCGGATCGCTTCAGCGTGAAACCGATCGGCCGGATTGAGGAAAGCCAGAAAGTAAAACGTATCGGCGAACACCTCGTTCATGAGCGAGGTTTCCCGTGAGCATAGTGATCGTGATGCTCGGCCAGATCGGCGGGGAGATCAAGGGACGAGAGCGCTCTCTCGGCCTCACCGGCAAGTTCCAGCATCCAGGCGCGGGTCGACGCCATCGCATCGGGGACCGGTTCCGCTGCCGTTGCCGCAGGGCCGGAGCGCACCGTGACCTCGATCTGCCCTGGAGGCAAATCGATGCCCTCGGGCAGGTGGATCATCCTGTCGTCACCCACGGTGGTCTGGAAGCGGACCTCGTTCATCGCTCCTCCTCCCCGGCAGACAGGACGATACCTGCTTGCCTCAGCCTCCGCCATCTTACCCCTTCACCATCCGAATCTCCATCGCCCGCTTGAATCCCGCGCCGGGGTCTGCCATGTTGTGGAACGAAGCACCGGGTCAGGGTCACTTGTAGGGTCTGCTGTGCGGACCGTGAGCAGCGGCTGGGGATCGGTCCGCACAGCGGACCCTACAGGTGATTGGTTCCGGCGCGCCGGGTTGGTCCCACGGGAGCGCACGCCATGGCGACGGCATCGAGAGTTGCATCGGCGATTTGTCTTCTTGTCGGTCTGATGGGTGCGGGCGCGGCGGCGCGGGCGGATGACCCGGCCGGCTCGCCGCTGCCGGGCACGCAGCCGCTCACGATGCAGGGCGACATCGCCAGCGAGCTGGTCGCGGGCGTCGACCGGTTCCTGCTCCGCAAGATCGATGAGTCGGTTGACAAACGCGGCCGGCACTGGAAGCGGGATTTCTCGTCGGCCGAGGCCTACAACCGCTCCATCAAGCCTAACCGCAAGCGGCTGGCGCATATCCTGGGGGTGAGAGATCAGCGGGTGCCTCAGCCGCAGCTCGAGTCCGTCCGCAACATGAGTGAGGTCCACCAACCGCTCCTGAGCGGTAAGTCGACGGCAACCGCAATTCGCTGGCCGGCTTTCGGCGACGTCCACGGGGAGGGGCTTATCCTCCTTTCCCTATATCCCACGTGGCGTGTCGACGCGGTCATCGTTATCCCGGACGCGGACCAGACGCCGGAACAGCTTGCTGGGCTCGTCCCTGGCGTGCCGAGGGAATCGCAGGTGGCGCAGCGGCTGGCCGAGAGCGGCTGCATGGTGTACATCCCCATGCTCATCGACCGCAAAGTGGAACCGCGCAACGGGCGGGCAAAGCTGACGAGTCGCGAGTTCGTCCATCGCTCCGCCTTCGAGTTGGGCCGGCATTTGATCGGCTACGAAGTACAAAAAGTGCTGGCCTTGGTGGACGAGATCTCGAAATCGAAGCCAACAAGCCTTGCCTCCCAGGCCAGGATCGGAATCTTCGGATACGGCGAGGGAGGCGCCATCGCACTTTATGCGGCGGCGATCGACCCGCGCATCAGCGCCGTCTGCGTCAGCGGCTACTTCGACAACCGCAACTCCGTCTGGTCCCAGCCAGTCGACCGCAATGTCTTCGGTTTGCTGGATCAGTTCGGAGACGCCGAGTTGGCCTGCATGATCGCTCCTCGGCCGCTGATCATCGAGGCCGCGAAGGGGCCGGAAGTGACCCTCCCACCCGGAACGGGAGGCGCACCTGGCAAGTTGACGACGCCCAAGCTTGATACCGTGAAGGCCGAAATCAAGCGCGCCCGGGAACTTGTCCATGGACTGGTACCACCCGCGCCGATCGATCTCGTCACCAGCGGCGACGATGGCAAGGGACCCTTCGGGACCGAGGAAGCTCTGACCGCCTTCCTCAACGTCCTTGCTCCTGGAGCCAAGCTGTATGTTCCTGGCGTGCCCTTCAAGAAGGCGCCGGAGTTGGAAGCCAACGCCCGCCAGGCTCGCCAGCTCCACGAGCTGGACCGGCACAACCAGCAGCTCCTCGTCGAGAGCCCGTATGTTCGCGCCAAGTTTATGGAGAAGCTGGACACGAAATCACTCGAAGCCTATGAAAAGACGATTGAGCCTTATCGCGAGTTCTTCGCCAAGGAGGTCATCGGCCGGTTCGACGACAAGATGCTGCCGCCCAATGTCCGTTCGCGGAAGGTCTACGACGAGCCCAAGTACACGGGCTATGAAGTCGTGCTGGACGTCTTCCCGGACGTGATCGCCTATGGGATTCTGCTGTTGCCCAGGGACATCAAGGCCGGCGAGAAGCGCCCGGTGGTGGTTTGCCAGCACGGGCTGGAGGGGCGGCCGCAAGACGTCGCCGACCCCAAGGTGAACAGCCCCTATTATCACCAGTTCGCCAACCGACTGGCCGAGCAAGGGTTCATCACGTTCGCACCGCAGAACCTGTACATCTTTCAGGACCGCTTCCGGACGCTCCAGCGCAAGGCCAACCCGCTGGGCAAGACGCTTTTTTCGATCATCGTGCCCCAGCACCAGCAGATCACCGACTGGCTCAAGACCTTGCCCCAGGTCGACCCGGCGCGGATCGCCTTTTACGGCCTGTCGTACGGCGGCAAGTCGGCGATGCGGATTCCGCCGTTGGTGAAGAACTACTGCCTGTCGATCTGTTCGGGCGATTTCAACGAATGGGTCTGGAAGAACGCGTCGACCCGCGGCCCGTATAGCTACGTCTGGACCGGCGAGTACGAGATCTTCGAGTTCGACCTGGGCTCAACCTTCAACTACGCCGAGATGGCGGCGCTCATCGCGCCCCGGCCGTTCATGGTCGAGCGCGGGCACTTCGACGGCGTGGCGCCTGACGAGACCGTCGCCTACGAGTTCGCCAAGGTGTTCCACCTCTACGACGGCCGCTTGAACATCGGCGACCGCTGCCAGATCGAATACTTCCGCGGCCCGCACATGATCAACGGCAAGGGAACCTTCAAGTTCCTGCACGAGCAGTTGAAGTGGGCGGAGAGGTAGCGAGTGGTGTTTGGTGTTTGGTGTTTGGTTTTTTGTTGACGAGTGGCATCTGACCGACTGTGGCCTGAGCCGGCTCATTAGCGCCTGGCACCGGGAATCTGGAGCATGTAAGTGTTCCAATTCAACATCCCGATAAACTGCCGGTACGAGGAAGGTCTCAGCCCGTGTGCGTACCGGGACGTATCATTGCTCGATCTGGAATAGAGCTCCTTGACCGTCATACGGCGCGAATCAGCCTGAATGGCCTCTGGGCTCCCACCTTCCTGAGTTTGAGGCTTGAGTAATGGCATCTTAGAAACTATCCGAGAACGCTGTTTCGGCGTCCCGAATCCCTGGAGAAACAAGGGGTTACGACCGTTCTCGGATAGTTTCTTAGTTCGAGTTTCGCCGATTCTGAGGCGGATCGCGAGCGGCCCGGGGGGCGAA
>JBMFUH010000430.1:0-6037 GCA_049966735.1 Isosphaeraceae bacterium | reverse complement strand
CGGCGCGTTCTCCGGCAAGGTTGCCGCCAGGTAGTTGCCCGTCTGAAAGAGGACGCGCGGGCGCCACTCCTGGCCGGTCGCGCTGGTCGCGCTCTGCCCCCAGGCGGTCACATCTTTCGTGATGTTCTCGCCCACGAGGAAGAAGGTCTCGTCGGGCCCGGCCTCGCGCGAGTGCTCGTAGATCAAGGGAGCGCCCGGGGCGTAGGGATGATCGGGAAAGACGAACTTGCCGCCGGGAGTCGTCGTGGGCAAGTCGGGCGGAGCAGCCATTCCGCACGCGCCGAGCGTCAAGATCAGGAACAGCGAGATGAACGTCCGCATGGGTGCTTCCCCCTTCGTCGGGTCCCGCGATGCCTTTTGACTCTGCCTCCGACGTGAGAGCGGTTTTCGTGTCGGTGGCCCCCCGTAGGGTCCGCTGTGCGGACCGATGGCCGGGGCATTTGGTCCGCACAGCGGACCCTACCATACTGTCTCCGACGTTAGACCAGCAACCGCGCGGTTTCAAGCAAGGGCTCGTCAGTAGTAGAGCTGGCAGCGGATCCAGAAGAGGTCGTTGTCGAGGCTGTGCACGCCGGTGGATGGGTTGAGCAGCACCGGGGAACCGTACATCGAATGTTGCCAGTCGACGTAGATCTTGATGTATCGGGTGAGATACCAGTTGAAGCCGATGTCGGTCATGCCGATGTTCCGGGTCCAGTCCTGGGGATTCGCGAGACCGGCGGTGAAGATGGTCTGGCTCAGGCTGAGCGCACTGTATCGCGCGAAAACCTCGACCGCGCCCGGGCCCCACGCGTTCTTGCCTGGATCGAAGGGGCGTAGCGGGCTGATCATGCCGCGTCCGGTGATCTTCTCGCCGGTGATGAAGTAGGACGCCGTGATGTGATGGCCCGTGACCGGGACCGAGAACTGGCGGGCTTCTCCCGTACGCTCGTAATGATCCCGGCTGCCTTGCCACTCCGACTCGATCGACAGTCCGCCGACGTACCAGGCCATGTGCAAGGCAGCGCCGCTCCGGCCGCCGACCGCGTACGCGTCGTCGTTGTAACGAAGGAAGATCGATGACGCCCTCTGCGCGGCCTCGTCGTTCTCGGAGGTCTGGAGGGAGGTCCGCAGGGGAAGCGGTGCCATGGGACTGATCTGCTGGCCGAGAAACCCGGAGACGCCCACGTTGAAATGGCGCAGCAGAGGAAATCGTTCACTCTCCAGGAATGGCCGGAAGCTGAGATAGCCCACGGCGTCGCGGGTCGTGTTGTTATCGGCCACACCGGCCAGGTGGCCGTCATACCCACCCACCGCGTAGCGCAGGCGATCATCGAAGAGCCGTCCGTGCGCCGCGAGGCCCGCCGAGCGCGCGATGCCGAAGTTGAGCGGAAAGAGCGCACGCTCGGGAGTGATGAAGAACTGCTCCAGGTGGTCATACCAGTCGTAGCTGTACGGTACCAGCATCCGGCCGAAGCGAAGCTGAAAGCGCGGACCCGGATTGAAATTCAGGTTGCCGTCGAGTAAGTCCCAGACGCCTTCAACGCTGCGCTGAATCGATACCGTGTACTGAAAAAGCCTCGTGAGCTGGCCCTCGAAGTAAAAGCGGACGCGGGGAATATAGAGACCGCTCGTGGCCGGGACCTGATTATTCGGGATGAAGTCCTTGAAATCCGTCTGATCCAGCACGCGGAGCCGAAGCTGATACTCATCGTCTCGAGACTTGAACGTGAACCCGTCGCCCAGCACCGCGCGCAGCGGCAGTTCCTCGGCCTCCCGGTCGCCCAGCATGTCCGCGAACCCGGGAGAGCGGCCTTCAGGACCTTCCGTGACCTCACGTCCCAACCCCCTGCTGGCGGCTTCTTCCTCGATCGCACCTCGAGACCTCTCGCCGCGGACCACTCCGGCGGAGTCGCGCTGCCCGGGAGTTGGCTCGAGCCGTTTTTTCAGCTCCTCGTATTTCGCTTCCAGCGAGCGATAGCGCTCGTCAGACCTGCGCCGCTCGCGCTCGGACTGGTCGAGACGATTGATGATTGACTGATTGATATCTTCCAGCTTACGCAAGCGGTCGACCAGATTCTCGGCCGAGGTGACGCCCGGTGATGCTGAAGGCAGAGCAGGGGGCAAGCCCCGGAGCGTCAAGGTCTGAGAACCTGGCTCGTCCGCGCCAAGCAGCGGGATCAGGCCAGCGACTCCGATCAGGGAGAACACCGCCTTCCTGATGGAGTTCGACCAGCGTCGCATGATCGTCCCTGGGTCGGTTCGCTCTGACTACGAGCGGTCCTTCCAAGCCGTGCTGGCCGCCAGAGAAGCGAGCCGGCACGACCCGGAAGAGGAAACGAGGCGCAGGTTCTTACTACCGGAGCGTCACGGTTCGCATGCTCGAAGTTGTGATCGGTCAGTCGGCTCACGAACTTGAACCCGACAACCGTCATCACTTGCAGCTTTTCACATGATGGCGAGACGAACACAGTCGCTGGATGCTTTCGCCTTCGCCCAGCTTGCGCAGTTTCCCATCTCGCGGATGCGTGAACGAATGGAGCGACAAATTCGGGGAACATTCCAGGAAGTTGAGGAAAGTGGTCGTCCCCGTTCTTGTATCAAGGTGCGTGACCGGGGTGAGGCGGCCGATCGGCTGGTCGATCGATTCATCCGCGGTGGCGTCCGCGTGATTTCCTGGCCCGCCCTGGCGTGGCAGCGACGAATGGGGCTCCCTAACCACTGGTACCACCATGCCGGAAGAAACCATTGATGCCGGTTTGCTCGAGCAGACCAAGAGCCAGATTCACAAGCTGGTGGCCGAGATCGCCGATCTGGCGGAGTCGGACGTCCAGCCGGCCGAGTTTTACGTCGAGTTCTTGAACCGCGCGGTCGCCGCGCTTTTGGCTTCCGGCGGCGCTTTCTGGCTAATGGATGGCCGCGGGGGGCTGCGGCTGCAATACCAGGTTGAGTTCGGCCAGACCGGATTGCTCGACGGCCACGTCCAGACCGCTCCCCACGACGCGCTTTTGGGCTGCATGATCCAGGCCTCGCAGGCCCAGATCATCCCACCGGGAGCGATGATTGAAGGCGTGCCGCAGGCCGCCAATCCGACGCACCTGGCGCTGATCATCGCTCCGCTGGTCGTCGACAAGCAGGTCGTCGGCCTGCTCGAGATCCTCATGGACCCGACGCGCCGGGCCGCCCAGCAGAAGAGCACGCTGCGGTTCGTGGGCGACCTCTGCGACCTTGCCGGCAACTACCTCAAGAACCGGCAGATGCGGCAGATGATGTCGCAGCAACGGCTCTGGAACCAGCTTGAAGGGTTCACACACCACGTTCACGGCTCGCTCGACCTCAAGGAAACGGCCTACGCGGTCGTCAACGACGGCAAGCGCCTGGTGGGGTGCGACCGCTTGAGCGTGGCGCTCAAAATCTCGGGCCGGACGATGGTCGAGGCCGTCAGTGGCCAGGAGATCGTCGAGCAGCGATCCAACCTGGTGCGCGACCTGACCAAGCTCTGCAAGGTGGTGATCCGCTCGGGAGAAGACCTGGTCTACACCGGCAGCACCGAAGGCTTCGCGCCCGATATCCGCGACGCCCTGGAGCTGTACGTCGACGAGTCCGGATCCAAGGTCGTGGTCGTCACGCTCCTGCACAAGCCGGAGCAGGAAGAGGGAGACGAGCACAAGGAGAAGGTTCCCTTCGGCTGCCTGATCGCCGAGCAGATCGGCGACGAGGTGGCCCCGACCGACATGCACGCGCGAACCGAGGTCGTCGCGCGGCACGCCTCGACGGCCCTCTTCAACTCCCAGGAACACCACAAGATCTTCTTGAAGCCGCTCTTCAAGCTGATCGGCTCCCCCTGGCGGGTCTTGCGGGGCCGGACCCTGGCCAAGATCGGCGCGGCGCTGGCGGCGATCCTGCTTTTGATCTTCGCCCTTTACTTCGTCCCTTGCACGCTGACCATCGAGGGCCGCGGCTCCTTGCTGCCCGAAGACAGGCGGACGGTTTACGCGCCGATCGCGGGAATCGTCGTCGAGGTTCCCGTCGAGCACGGCGACATGGTCAAGAAGGGAGACGTCATCGCCCGGCTGGACAGCAAGGAATTGCAGAAGGAGCTGAAGAAGCTGATCGCCGAACGCGACAAGGCCTGGAGCCAGAAGCTGATCTCCGAGAACCACCTCGAGAGGTCGTCGTACTCGCAGGCCGATCAGGAGATGCAATACCAGATCAAGTCGCAGCTCGCCGAGGCAGCCCTGACCTACAAGAGCGCCAAGGAGCAAATCGAGATCGTCCAGGACCAGATCGACATGATGACGATCCGGGCGCCGCAGGACGGCATCATCACCACCTGGGAAGTCAAGAAGAACCTGCTGGGACGACCCGTCGACATCGGCCATGAGTTGCTCAACATCGCCGCCGTCAGCCCCGACGCCGACTGGGAACTGGAGGTTGACGTTCCCGACGACGACATGGGGCCGGTTCTGGCGTCCCAGGTCAAACTCAAGGAAGAGATTGCCGCGGGCAAGAAGCCGCCGGGAGAAACCCTCAAGGCCTACTGGATCACGGCGACCGACCCCGATCACAAGTATGAAGGATATGTGCGCAGGATCGCTTCCAAGGCCGAGATGGTCGACCAGAAGCATGTGGACAAGGTGACGGTCGGCTTCGACGAGGCTGTTCGTCGGGAATACCTGTCGATCAACCAGAAGCTCAAGCCCGGCTCGGAAGTCAGGGCCCGGATCGATTGCGGCAAGACCCGCCTGTCTTACTATCTGCTCCGCAAGGTCGTTCAGGTCTGGTACGAGTCGGTCATGTTCCGCTGGCCGTTCCTCCGTTGAACACTAGGAGTGTTCAGTGTTCAGTCCAGGATTCGAAGTCGATTGCCGAAAACCGAAAACCCTCCCGGTCTTTTGGCGGTCGAACACTGAACACTGAACACTGAACACCGAACACTGAACACCGAACACTGAACACCGAACATCCCAAAAAGTGGAGGCCCGTTCCGCCATGACCCTCAAGAAGACCGCCCTTGCCATGGCCGGAGGCTTGCTGGCAACGCTCTCCATGGCCGTGTTTGCCCAGAACGCTCAAGATCCCCCTTCCGCCGCCAATCCGCGCGTGGCGACACTGGTTCTCGACGAGCTGGCCTCGGTCGGCTTTATCGAGAAATCACAGGTCGCCGCGCTCCGCGAGGGTGTGATCGAGAAGATTGAGCTCGAGGAGGGAGCCCTCGCGCTCAAGGACCACCCCATCGGCTTTCTGCACCGAAAGTCGGCGGAACTGGCGGTGGCGAAAGCCAAGATTCAGGCCGATGCCGTCGGCGCGATCGAGAAAGGGAAGGCGGCTCGCTATGTCGCCCTCCAGACGGTTGCCCGCAACAAGCGGCTCAACGATCGCAGGCCGGGCATGGTCTCCGCCGAGGACGTGGCCAAGGCGGAGGGAGAGCTCCGGGTCGCCGAGGCCCAGACCAAGGAGGCCGAGGAGCAGCAAGCCGTCGCCCAGGCCGAGCTCGCCATCGCCCAGCAGGCCTTTGACGAGCACACGATCAAATCGCCCTTCGACGGTATCGTCCTCAAGGTCATGAAGCACCCGGGCGAGAGTGTGCGGGCCAACGAGGCAGTCGCGGAAGTCGGCAACCTCTCGCGGCTGTGCGCTCGAGCCTGGGTTCCGGTTCGCTATGCCCTCAAGGTCAAGGAAGGGCAGGTCGTGGAGATCCGGCCCAGGGTGGATTCGGAGGTCGTGGGCAAGGAAGAAATTGAGAGCATGACCTTTCGGGGAAAAATTACCTTCGTCGATCCTCAGGTCCAGGCGGTCAACGAACTCTCCCGGCGGATCAGCGCCGAGTTCCAGAACACGGACTTCAAGTTGATCCCCGGTCTCAAGGTCCAGATGACCATCTTCCTCACCAACGACATCGCCTCGCGAGTTCCCCCGCCAGCAACACGCTGAGGTCAGTAGTCATTGGTCCTTGGTCGTTAGTATCACGGGGAGATGAGCTCGACCGGTCGCGGCGAGCCCAGGACCAAGGACTCATGATTCATGACCAAGGACTCATGACCAGGGACCAATGGCT
>JBMFUH010000429.1:0-6053 GCA_049966735.1 Isosphaeraceae bacterium | reverse complement strand
CGCAGGCGGCCAAGTTCAGTCTGCTCGTCCTCTATCCCTCGTTCTTGCTGCTGGCGGTCGCGCATGGCGCACGCCGCTTCGTCGTTTCGAGGCGGTCGTGCGAACCGGACGTCTCCGTCCCGCGTCCAGGGCTGACGCAGCTCCTCGCCCTGCTCGCGCTCAGCCTGCTGGTCCTCAACCTGACTTATCGGTTCGACGAGTTCGGCAAGCCCCTCGGGACATTTGAATTCAAGAGCCAGTTCCTTTCCGGTGATGCATCCGCGGACCCCTATGAAGCGAACACGGGCAATCGGTTCCGAGGCACTCTTCTATCGGCGCTCCCTGTTCCGCTGCCCGGCCAGTACGTGCTGGGGTTCGATGCGCAGAAGCACGATGAGGAGTGTGGGTTCATGTGGCTTCGGGGAGGGCGCCTCGTCCACCGGGGTGCCTGGTACAACCCGATGCAGACCCTCCTCTTCAAGCTGCCCCTGGGAACGCTGATCCTTGTCTTCGCGTGCGCCGGGTACTGGGTCTGTGCCTCTCGCTCGTTCGGCGCGGCGGCGGCGACGCCATTTGTCTCGGCCCTGTTTCTCATCGGCATGCTCTGTACCCAGACCGGTCTGAACTGGCCCGTGCGCTACTCGCTCCCCGCGATTCCCCTGCTGATCGTGGCCTGCGGCGGTGCGATCCGGGCCTTCTGGAAGTCCGTGCCCGGCCGAGCGCTCGTGGTCGCCTGCCTCCTGTGGAATGTTGCCGCGCTACTCGGTAGTCGGCCGTACTACTTCTCCTACGCGAACGAGCTGGCGGGCGGATCGGGGGCTGGGCGCCAGTACTTCATGGGAAGCAACTATGATTGGGGACAGGACTTGTTTCGGCTCAAGCCGTGGTGTGAGGCAAGCCCCGACCGCCAGCCAGTCGCCGTCTGTTACTACGGAGAACTGTCCCCCGAGAGCCTCCAGGTCCGCACGATGGGGCTCCCCGAGAGCTTCCTGAGCGTTCAGGAAGAGGACCCTCCCCCCACGGCCGCCCAGGAGCAGAAGCCCTTTTACTGGGCCGTCAGTTGGAACTTTCTGGCCGGGCTGAGCATGGACGTGACCCTCGCGAACGGCCTCCGGGACCGCGCGATGGTCGACCCCACCCGCCTCAGCCCCGATCTGGCCTGCGCGCGGATCGGTTACACCATGTTCGTCTTTCACATCCTGCCCGATCATGCGCCCTTCGCAAGGGGAAGCCTGACTTATGGCCAGCTCCGCAGTTGCCTCAGGAGGGTCACAGGCCGGGAGAGGAGCTACAATACGCCCTGAAGCGAGGGCGGTCAGGGTCGCCCTGTTCAAAACCCAGGTGGCAAGCCCCTGACGCCGCTTGAGCCGTTTCGCCGATCTCTACAAGCGATTTCGCGCGTTATGCGAAATCTTCCGTAAATCACTGTTTTAGTGGGATGTCAGGCGTTTTTTGTCTCTTTTGCAGTCCACGGCCCGAAACGTGGCGCATAATATAGGCAAGATGGGAAAAGGGAAGATGCTGCGCCTCGCGATTGGACCACAATCACCCATGACTGCACGAAAAGTCCCTCCGCTGTCCATGCGGGAGTTGGGAATCGGGAATACCCGCTACTCCATCTACTCCCCACTCCCTACTCTCTCCTATCACTGCCCACTCGAAAGACCCCAGCGTACACCAGTGTACAGACGCTGGAATTTCGTCGAAAAAGTGCCACTTAGTGCCACTTTCGCGGACCTCGCAATCAGCCTTCTTCCCGCTGATCACGAGCCGAAAGTCATTTCAGGATCAGCATTTGGAATTCAAATGCATCCATCCACGGCAGTCGAAAACCCGATGTGCCCAACTTGGGCCCAAAGTGCCACATCAACGATCGCCGATTGTACACTATCGTCAGGCCGGCCACAAAGGACCAGGATGTGGACAGCAAAACACCTTGTCGGGTTTCTAGTCGCCAGTTGTCAGTTGCTAGTTGCCAGCATCTGGATGTGAAGACACTCACAGCGAAGCACCCAAAACCTTCGAGGGGGCCGGGTTCACTCGGTTGCCCGGGTGCTGGCGCGGCCGGGCGCATGCGGGCCACGGTACGCGGGGGCCGTTGGTCGCGCCGGCGCATGCTCGCGGAGCCAGTGGAGGATTCGCTCGGCCGCGCGGTGAGATGCGCCGGGTTGGGCGACCTGGAGACGCAAGGCGGCCAGATTGGCGGTTGCCCGGCCGCGGGCCTGGGCGTCATCCAGCCAGCTTCTGGCCCAGCCGACCAGCTCGTCGGAGACGTCGCGTTCGGTCAGGTATTCGGGCATCAGCTCGGCGTCGGCCAGCAGGTTCACCAGCGTGATGTACTTCGCCTTGATGAACGGTCGGGCGATCCAGAGGTCGAAGCGGTTGAGCTTGTAGAGAATGACCGTAGGGAGGGCCTCCATCATCAGCTCCAGGCTCACCGATCCGGACACCGCCCAGGCAATCTCGGCCAGCCGGATCAGCTCGGGAGTGCGCCCGGCGTGGATCTCGAGGACCGGAGCGGGGCCAGCCTCGTTGCGGAGGGTCTCCTTGACGATCCGTTCGGCCAGGACCCGGTGGCGCTCGTGCAGGCAGGCCACGGCAAACCGGGTGGCGGGGCGGCTTCGGGCCAGCTTGGCCGCGGCGCGGACCATGATCGGCAGGTTGCGGGTCAGCTCCTGGGTGCGAGAACCGGGCAAGATGGCCACCAGCGGGGCGCGGTCTTGGCTTTGTTCCGCCTGGGCCAGGAACGCCTGGTCCAGCTCACGCTCGTTGAGTTCGTCAAAATAGGGGTGACCGACGTATTCCACCTGCGAGACGCCGCGGGCCCTGTACCAGGCGGGCTCAAACGGCAGGCTGCACAGCGCCAGGTCCACATACTTCTTGACCTTCTTGACGCGCCAGCCTGCCCAGGCCCAGAGCTGGGGCGGAACATAATAGAAGACGGGAATGCCCCTGGCCTTGGCGCGCCTGGCGATCCACCAGTGCAGGCCCGGGTAATCGATGAGGATCACCGCGTCGGGCCGGACGTCGCGAAAATAGCGGTCCGCGCGCAGGATCAGGCGGATGAAGGTGATGATGTTGAGGAAAACGTTGAGGAACCACATGACGGCCAGGTTGACCAGGGGATAAAGCAGCCTGGCGCCGGCCTCCCGCATCTTGGGTCCGCCAAAGCCGACGAACTCGGCATCGGGCACGCGGCTCCGGAGGGATTCGATCAGGTTGGCGCCATGCAAGTCGCCGCTGGGCTCGCCGGCCGAGATGAAGATTCTCATTCCAAGCTCCGCATTCCAGATTCCAGATTCCAGATGCCAGATGCCAGATGCCAGATGCCAAATGCCAAATGCCAAATGCCAGATGCCAGATGCCGGATCACGCGACATTCCGCATTCCGCATTCGGGGGCGAAGGCTATCAGAACGCGTGGGATCTGAGAAGGCGAACAGGGCTGGCATGCGTGAGTGGCTGTGAGTTCGAGAAATACGGTCTCCGCAAAAACGTCAAGATCGCTACAATGGGAATTCTTGCGACGGCTGAAACAAGCGCTTGCGGGCCAGTCGGTTCTGGCCCGGCGTTCGCTCAAGGACGTTGCTTCAGGAAAGGATGTTCGATGAGGCTTTTTTTGACGGCGGCGGCCCTGGCCGGCTTGATGGCGAGCACAGGGTTTGCCCAGAATCCCTCGGCTCCGAACCCGGCGGCCGCGCCGAGCGGTCTCAAGGACCTCAAGCAGAAGGCGAGTTACGGCTATGGTTACGCCCTGGGCCGGCAGCTCAAGGCGCAGGGGATCGAGCTTGATCCGCGGATCATCGCCCAGGGACTTGCCGACGCGCTGGGCGGCGGCCAGGCCGCGCTGAGCGATGCGGAAATCCAGGAGAGCCTTCAGATTTTCGCCCGTCAGATCCAGGAAAAGCATGCGAGCATGGCCGGCAAGCTGGCCGTGACCAACAAGGTCGAAGGGGAACGATTCCTGGCGGAGAACAAGACCAAGCCCGGCGTGACCACGACGCCCACCGGCCTGCAATACAAGGTCATCAAGCAGGGGACCGGTCCCAAGCCCAAGCTCACTGACAAGGTCACCGTCCATTACGAGGGCAAGCTGATCGACGGCACGGTGTTCGACAGCTCGATCAAGCGCGGCCAGCCCATCTCCTTTGACGTGACCGGTGTGATTCCCGGCTGGACCGAGGCGCTTCAGCTCATGCCCGTGGGCTCGACGTGGCAGCTTTTCATTCCCAGCAACCTGGCCTATGGCGAGCAGCCCCGTCCCGGCGGCCCGATCGGCCCCAACGCGGTTTTGACGTTCGTGGTCCAGTTGATCAAGATCGGCGAATAACTGGCCGAGGGTCATGAGGAGTCGGACGCCGCGGGATTGACGCGCGTCGCATCGGCCTCGGGCTCGGAATCGTCGGGCAGGTTCAGTTCCTTGATCCGGCGATAGAGCCGGGGCCGTGAGATGCCAAGAAATTCGGCGGCGCGCGATTTGTTTTGACGGACCCTGGCAAGCGCCGTCTCGATGAGCCGGCGTTCGATCTCGGTGAGCAGCTCGTCCAGCGGCTTGACCACGCGCGGAGCGGCGGGAGGAAGATACGCGGCCCCGAGGTTGCCGCGGATCGATGCCGGCAGATCGCCCAACTCGATCAGCAGTGCGTTGTTTTGTCCCCTGGCCGGGTCCCTGGTGCGTGCCTGGGCATGCGCGTGATCGACGACGCGTGCCAGCTCGCGGAGGTTGCCCGGCCAGTCGTAAGACTCGATCGCCGCGGTTGCCGCCGGAGCGAAGCCGGCGCAGTGCCAGGCCCAGCGCTCGTTGGCGCGATCCAGGAAGTGATGGGCCAAGAGCGAGATGTCGTGGCGACGCTCGTGGAGCGGGGCGAGATTGAGGACCAAGGTGGTCATCGCGTAGTAGAGATCGGGGCGGAGTTGGTCTTGCCTGAGAGCGGCTTCGGGGTCGCCCGCGGTGGTGGCGATCAACCGGATCCGCCCTTCGAGAGCCTCGACCAGCCGGCTCTGGAGATCGCGGGGCAGGGCGAGGATGTCGCCGATCACGACCGTTGCGCCATCAGCGAGATTCAAGCGTGAGGGCGCGGGCCATGCCGACTGGTTTCTTGCCGGCTCCGCGTGCCCGAGATCGCCGCGAGCCAGAAAGAGTTCGCGTTCCAGGACCTCGGCGGAGAGCGCCTCGCAGTCAAAAAGGACGAAGGGGCAGTCGCGCCTGGCTCCAAGCTGGTGGATCAGCTTGGCGACCAGTCGCTTGCCGGTTCCCGGCTCGCCGATCAGGAGAACAGGCACGGCCGCGCCGGCCGCGACTTGGATCTGCTCCAGGGTGCGCCGATGGGCCGGTCCCGTGCCCAGCAGGGAATCGGTACCGAAGCGCTCTTGCAACTGCTCGCGCAATTGCAGGAGCAAGGTTCGCGTTTTCCGGCTCGGTGAGTCGGGCACGCTCGGTGTGGCGTCCGGCTCGCGCAACTGGCCAAGAAGTCCGAGGAGCGAGCCGGTCTCATCGCGCAGCGGCCAGAACTCGATGCGTTGCCAAACCGGTCCGGAGCTGGGGTGAGAGATCCGCGTCAAACTGCCGGAGGGCTGGCCGGCGATCGCCTCGGGTGGAGGGACGAGACTCGCGGCGAGGTTGAAATCCTCGCCGTCGCCGGTCGGTTCGTGGGAGAGGCAGCTCAACCCCAGCACCGATTCGGCCGCGCGGCCGGTCAGGTTCTCCCAGGCTCGGTTCACCCAGGTCAGTCGAAGCGCCGGATCGAGCCAGAACATCGGCTCTCGCGCCTGCTGCCAGAGTTGGTCCGGCTTGAATGCCGAAACGCGTGGAGGCGCCATGAGAAATGGTTTAGCCTGTATGCGGGAAACTCAGAGAAACAACGATAGACCGGTTGAGCCTGCTCTGGGCGAATCTTTGATGGCCGCCCTGGCCGCTGGCCACGACCCTCTTTCGCTTACGATCGCTCTCCCCATTGTCGAAGGCAAGAGAAAAGCAGAAAACATGAACGAGCCGATCAGGATCCCCGGGGCCGGCACGTGGCAGAGCCTGGCGATCGCCTTGGACGGCGGCACGACCAAAACGCGAGCGCGGCT
>JBMFUH010000428.1:0-6056 GCA_049966735.1 Isosphaeraceae bacterium | reverse complement strand
TGCACCGCGCTCATGCGATCCAAGCACAATGAGCTGGGGCAATTCCCCACCGGCTGCCCTCCGTTTGACAAGGAGGTTTACGGGCCAATCTGGGACGAGGCGCGGCAGGGAGGCAGCTCGTGAACAGGCAGCGATGGACCACGTCGTCTCGCTCCTCAACGATCTCGTCCCGCTCCCGCAGGGGACAATCTGTCCTATCTTGACGCCTCTTGCTAGTATGGAACCCAGATGAGCAAGCCGTTTCCGGAAGGCAATGTCATGATGCAATGCCCTCTTACAACCGATTGGAACTCAAAATATATCTCCACGTTTCTGCCTCTGTTTGTGGTCGCGGGACTCTACCTGGCCGGACCGCCGCGGGCGGATGGCGGGCCGGCTGCCGCACCAACCTCGGCCGAGCTGATGGTCGGGGCCGAGGTCGTGCTCACCGAACCGGAGACGATGCTCCTGGATGGAGAGCGGAAACTCCCCAGCCGGGGTGAGCGTCTCTTCCACGTCGAGAGGCTCCTGCGAGAATACGCCGACATTGCCACCGAAGATCGAACCGTCCGGGGCTGGGTCGCGATCAATCAGATCCTGCCCCTGGACAGGGCCATCAACTACTTCAACAAGAAGATCGTCGGCGACCCCAAGGATGCCGAGGCCTACCACGCTCGCGGTCAGATCTGGATCGAAAAAGAGCAGTGGGACAAAGCTCTGGCCGACATCGATTCCGCCCTCCGGCTGGCCCCGGAGCGGGATGCCGACATGGCCGTCTTGCTCCGCGACCGCGGTCTGGCCTGGGACGCCAAGCGTCTCTTTGATCGAGCGGTTGCGGACCTGACCGAGGCGATCCGCCTCGACCCCGGCAATCCCGGGTTGGTGCTCGCGCGCGGCAGGGTCCGCGCCAGGCGAGGTAGGCACAAGGAAGGGATGGCCGACATCGACTGGTACATCCGGATGCGTCCCCACGACCCGGCCGGCTACACGGCGCGAGGCGAGGCACTCCAGGAGAACATGGAGTCGGAGGCCGCCCTCGCCGAGTTCGGCCGGGCCCTCGACATCGATTCCACATACGTTCCGGCCTTGCGGCGGCGAGCCGAAACATGGAGGCGGCGGCGGGAGTTCGCCCGGATGATTGACGACTATGCCGAGGCGACCCGGCGCGCCCCCGGTGACGTGGAATCGCATCGCGCCCTGGCCTGGATCCTTGCCACCTGCATTCGACCGGAACAGCGCGACGGCCCCCGCGCCGTGCGGGAAGCGACGGCCGCATGCGAGCTGACCCACTGGAACGACCTCGATTGCCTGGCAGCCCTGGCCGCGGCGTACGCCGAGGCAGGCGATTTCACGAACGCCGCCAGGTGGCAAGCCCGCGCCGTCAAGCTCGTACCCCGGAAAGACCCATCATGGCGGATACATAAAGCGCGAGAGGACATGTACCAGGCCGGGAAACCGTATCGGGACTAGCCTTCCCGAGTCGCAGGCAGTTCATGACCGCCCGCTCAGGTAGCTCTCGACCAGCGCTTGCAGAGGCCCCTCAACGACAAGCCCCATGGCCCGGCCGCGGGCGATGGCTTCGCCGGTGGTCCAGCCTTGCGCCCTCGCCTGCTGGATCAGCACCAGCGCCATGGCCCGGCCTCCTTTGCGACAGTGAACCAGGACCTTCGAGCCGTCGGCCGTCAGCCGTTCAATGAAACCACAGACCTCATTCACGGCCGGGTCAACCAGCGGCCGCTCGCCGACTCCGAAGTGGAGATACTCAAGTCCCACCGCGCGGGCACGATCGCCCTCAGCCTTCGTACTCAGGAGCAGTTCGGGCTCACTGTCGAGCCGGAGGTCGACCACCCCGGCATACCCTTCATACTTGCAGTCGAGCAAGTCTTGCTCTGTGGGTTGATCCCCAATCGTGATGCACGGAGTGACTGACTTTTTTAGATTCATGTATCGACCCTTTTTCTGGTGGTCTGGTGGCCAGGCTGAGCGGATTATTCTAGCAAGCTCAATGCCAACATGCTCTGATCGTCACAAGATAAACGGCGACCGTTGTTTCCCCCGGAGGATCTGAACATGCCGTCGGTCTTGCTCCGAGGTGGCGCAGCCTTGGCCCGCGGGGCGCTTGCCGCGGGAGTCCAGATGGTCACAAGCTATCCCGGTTCGCCCAGCAGCGAGGTCGTGGAGGCGCTCGTTCCCCTGGCCGAAGAGCACGCGCTTGAGGTCGAATGGGCGAGCAACGAGCGGGTGGCCCTGGAGATCGGCATCGGCGTCTCCATCGCCGGAGGTCGGGCTCTGGTCTGCACCAAGAGCGTCGGCATGAACGTCATGCTCGACCCCCTCATGGCCCTCAACCTGACGCCGCTGCACGGTGGGCTGGTCATCGTGCTGGGGGATGACCCCGGCGGCTACGGCTCGCAAAACGATCAGGACACCCGCGCGCTGGCGCCCTTGCTCGAGCTGCCGATGTTCGAGCCCTCCAGCCCCGCCGGGGCCTTCGCACTCATCCAGGAAGCATTCAGCCTTGCCGAGCGGTTTCAGCTTCCCGTCATCCTTCGCGAGACGCGCGGCTTTTCCCAGGTCGAGGGCTGGGTCGACGTCCCGGACGGCCCCTTCCAGCGAGTGAATCGAGGCTGTGCCAGAGAGCCCTGGCGGTTCGTCCCGGTGCCTCGCAACGTCGTCGCCAAGCACCGGGCCCTGCACGAGCGCCTGGGTGCGTTTACTCGCTGGGCGGAGGAGTCGCCGCCGCTTCGGACCTCGGGAGCCGGTGAGCTGGGCATCTGCGCGGCGGGGTTCGCGGTCGCCAAGCTTGCCGACGTGCTCGGCAAGCCAGCCCGGCGTGCTTCGGGATCGAAGTAGCGAACGCGGCCATGGAGCACGGTTCCCCGGTTGCCTGGAGAGATGCCGCCCAGAGCAAGGTGAATCAGCTCGTCCACGGTGGCCGGGTTGTAGCTGAGCGGATCGTCGGCCAGTCGCGTGTCGGCCGTGGTCGTGTCGCGACGCATCGCCTCCACCTTGGCTCGCAGCCGGCCAAATTCACCGCGCAGAGCGCGTTCGGGATACTCCGGAGCGCGGCCATCGAGGAAGTCCAGCCAGCCCGAATGCGGAGCGATTCGCCGGTCGTCTGCCTTCATCGACCAGTACCAGAGTTCCCTGGCACCGTCGGCATGTCTGTCCGGGCGATTGATTGCCGATGACCAAGAGAAGGATGAGCCCGAGCTGCAAGCCGTGGTGGAAGACTCTCATCAGCATCTCCCTGAACGTTCACCCGAGTAGGTCAAGTCGACATTGCTGTGGTTCGAGTTGATCGGTGCCAACGCACCAGGCGGGCCGCGTGGTTGCGGTCAACCCACTTTGGTACTCTGATGGTAAGTCGTCGTCAACCACGCAGCCGGTTGGAGGATCTGCCATGGCAACGGTCGCATCTACGTCCCCTTCCGAGTTATCGCCCAAGTCTTCCGAGTACCCGGTGCTGGAGCCGCCCGGCGATGACATTCACTACGAAGTCGTAGACAACCAGATTCGGGAGTTACCACCGATGGGTGCCCATGAAGCTCATCTCGCGTCCATATTGCTTCGATTCCTTAGTTTTTTTGCCTGGGACCACGGCTTGGGCGAAGTGGTATCCGAGATGCTCTTCTTGCTGGAGCCTGGAACGAACCTTCAGCGCAAGCCCGATCTGGCTCTGGTCTCTTTCGAGCGCTGGCCGCGTGGTCGCCCTGTTCCCAAAGGCCCCGCGTGGCCGGTCGTCCCAAACCTCGCGGTTGAGGTTGTCAGCCCCAAGAACGATGCCAACGAGGTGGTGCGGAAAATCGAAGACTACTTCCGCTGTGGCGTGCAGCGCGTCTGGGTGATCTACCCGGAGGTCTCGAAAGTCTACGACTACGACTCGCCGACGTCGGTGCGAATCCTCACTTCAGATCAGACTCTCGAGGGCCGAGACATTCTGCCGGGATGGGAGCTGCCGTTGGTTGAGATTTTCCCATCCGAGGCCGTCTGAGCGGCGACCTCGCGCGAAAAAGTCAGCACCGGATGTTTCTCTCGAAGTTGTGCGGCTGCCTGGTCGAGCCCTCGCGAAGGCGAGCGACGTCGAGCAGTGGGAAAGGTAGCTGATTCTGACGTTGCCCGACATCGGCGTCATACTTCGATAGCGTCTGGCTGAGCTCGGAATCGGTGCGGTAGAATGACACGGGTGGGTTCTATGTCTCAACTTACTATCCAACTGCCCGACGAGGCCCTGGCGGCGTTGGCGCTAGCGCCCGACGAGGCGACTCGAGAAGCCAGCCGGATTCTGGCACTCCACTGGTACTCCGAAGGCCGCATCAGTCCAGGTCCCGGGGCCGCGATCGCGGGCCTATCACGGTCTGAGTTCATCGATGCGTTGTCGGCGGCGAGGGTGCCGGCGATCCAGGTAACCGTCGACGAGTTGCGGGAGGAACTGGCAGACCGCGTCGGTGCGCATCGCCAACGCTAGCCCCCTGATCCTCCTGGGTAAGATTCGCCGCCTGGAGTTGCTCTTGGGAGATGAACGGGAAGTCGTTGTGCCGAGCACCACCTTCGGTGAGGTGGCCCCTCCGCAATCGGTCTGCTCTCGTCGCCAGGTCTCGTCACGGGCTGCAAGAAAAAGGCACCGGGAAATTCCGGTGCCTCGCACAGAGACAGATTCACTTGGCGGAACGAGTGATCAATACATATCCTCATATCCACCGTGACCGGCGCCGGCTTTCTTCTCTTCCTCCTTGGGCATGTCGGCGATCAAGGCGTCGGAGGTCAGGAGCAAGGTGCTGACGCTGGCGGCGTTCTGGAGGGCTGAGCGGGTGACCTTGGTCGGGTCGATGATGCCGGCCTTGACCAGGTCGGTGTACTCGTCCTTCAGCGCGTCGTAACCGAAGTTGCCCTTGCCGTCGACAACCTTGGCGACCACCACGCCGCCGTCCTGGCCGGCGTTCTCGGCGATCTGGTCGAGCGGGGCCGAGCACGAGCGGAGGATGATGTTGTAGCCTACCGCCTCGTCGTGAGTCACGTCCTTGGCCTTCACGGTCGCGGCCGCGCGAAGCAGGGCCACGCCGCCGCCGGGAAGGATGCCTTCCTCGAGCGCCGCACGGGTCGCGTGCAGGGCGTCCTCGACGCGCGCCTTTCTCTCTTTCATCTCGCTCTCGGTCGCGGCGCCGACGTTGATCTTGGCCACGCCGCCGGCCAGCTTGGCCAGCCGCTCCTCGAGCTTCTCGCGGTCGTAGTCGCTCTTGGTGTCCTTGATCTCGCGGCGAATGGCCTCGATCCGGCCCTTGATCGCGTCGTGGCTGCCGCTGCCTTCGATGATGGTCGTGTTGTCTTTGTCGATCACGATCTTCTTGGCTTGACCCAGGTCGCGCAGGCCGACGTTCTCCAGCTCGATGCCCAGAGCTTCGAAGATGGGCTTGCCGCCGGTCAGGACGGCGATGTCTTCGAGCATGGCCTTGCGGCGGTCGCCGTAGCCGGGGGCCTTCACCGCGGCGCAGCGGAAGGTGCCGCGCAGCTTGTTGATGACCAGGGTGGCCAGCGCCTCACCTTCGATGTCCTCGGAGATGATGAGGAGCGGCTTGCCTGTCTGGGCCACCTTCTCGAGCACTGGAACCAGGTCCTTCAC
Organism: Isosphaeraceae bacterium; assembly: GCA_049966735.1. Lineage (GTDB taxonomy): Bacteria > Planctomycetota > Planctomycetia > Isosphaerales > Isosphaeraceae > Aquisphaera. The sequence continues at coordinate 457 of JBMFUH010000428.1, read as the reverse complement.
CACCGAGATCTTCTTCTCGTGGATCAGGACGTAGGCATCCTCGAGGACGGCCTCCATCGTTGTGGGATTGGTCACGAAGTAGGGGCTCAGGTAGCCGCGGTCAAACTGCATGCCCTCGACCCACTCGACCTCGGTCTTCAAGGTCTTGCCTTCCTCGACGGTGATCACGCCATCCTTGCCGACCTTCTCGGTGGCCTCGGCGATCATCTTGCCGATCTCGGCGTCGAAGTTGGAGGCGACGGTCGCGACCTGCTCGGTCTCGGTCTTGGTCGTGACCTTGGTGGAGAGCTTGTGAAGCTGCTCGGTGATGTCAGCCACCGCCTGGTCCATCCCTCGCTTCATCAGCATGGGATTGACGCCGGCCACGACGGCCTTCAGGCCCTCGTTGTAAATGGCTTCGGCCAGCACAGTCGCGGTGGTGGTGCCGTCGCCGGCCACGTCGGAAGTTTTGCTGGCC
>JBMFUH010000427.1:0-6061 GCA_049966735.1 Isosphaeraceae bacterium | reverse complement strand
GATTCGCTGGAGGCTGCAGGGACCTTGCTCGGCCATCGCCACGGCCTGCGCCTCGGCCGCCAACGCCATCGGCGATTCGTTCAAGCTGATCCAGTCGCGCCAGGCCGACGTGATGATCGCCGGCGGCAGCGAGGCCGCGATCACCCACATGGGCCTGGGAGGGTTCGCCGCAATGCGCGCCCTCTCGGTGCGCAACGACGATCCCCAGCGCGCCAGCCGGCCCTTTGACCGCGATCGCGACGGGTTCGTGATGGGAGAGGGAGCGGGTATCCTGATCCTCGAGGCCGAGGCCAACGCCCGTGCCCGTGGCGCCCGAATCTACGCCGAGGTACTGGGTTACGGCATGTCAGCCGATGGCTGGCATATCACTGCCCCGGACGAGGAGGGCCGTGGCGCGGCCCGGGCCATGAAGCGGTGCCTGGCCGATGCCGGCGCGCCACCCCACATTGTCGATTACATCAACGCCCACGGTACCGGCACCCCCCTGGGCGATCTGGCCGAGACCATCGCCATGAAGCGGGTCTTCGAGGACCACGCGCACCGCCTGCTGATCTCCAGTACCAAGAGCCAGCTTGGCCATCTACTGGGTGCATCGGGTGGTGTCGAGCTCATCGCCTCGGCCCTGGCCATCGATACGGGCGTCTTGCCCCCCACCATCAACCTTGACCAGCCCGGCCCGGGATGCGACCTCGACTACATCCCCAACGTCGCCCGCGAGGCCAAGGTCAATCACGTGATGTCCAACAGCTTCGGCTTTGGCGGCCATAACGCCAGCCTGCTAATCGGACGCTACGATCCCGCCGGGAGATCTTGAACTCAAGTTTATCAGCAGCGAACGCTATTTCCCGTGTCTCCGAGCGACCAGTCAGTTCTTCAGGTCGAAGTCGAACTTACTCGGGCCGCCGTGCGAAACCTTGACCTGGAGCACGCTACGGTAGTTGTAGCGCGGGGAAACCACCACCTGGTCGTCCAGCGGAAATTCAGCCAGCCTTTGCTTCAAACTGAAGGGCTGGTAGATCTGGAAATCGCTAAAAATCTCAACCTCGTAAGTCCCCGGAATCAGCCTTCCGGAGTTCCGGATGACATAGTTTCCGTCTTCAATCACGCCGATATCCTGATAAACCTGTTGGGCGCTGGTCGTCATGTAAAATTGGATTGTTCCGCGCTTGAGCGGACGCCCGTCCAGCGTTACCGTACCGGTAAGGGAGATCCGGGAGGGATCATCACCGCCTACTCCCAAGCAGACGGCGACCATTCCCAGCGCGAATACGCCCCAGACCGCATAGTAATGCATTGGCAAACGGGATCTCATGACCTTTCCCCAAAGCAAGCTCTTTCGCTCATCGGAGCGTTGTTTCGATGAGAGTGGTCCAGTGAACGCACAAGCCTCGTGCACGTCCACATCGGCAAAGGAACCGGTGAAGAACCGATCGGTAGGGTGCATACAAAGTATTATACTTTTCGGATTCGCGGATTGCCAGCGCGGAATTCCCAATGTGGCCGTCGGGCAACATCCTGGGGCAGTGCCTTGTTGTATTGAGTGCCGGTGCACCAACACTCCGCACCTGGAGCGGCGGGTTCAACTCTTGATGCTGAACTCCAGGCGGCTGCTGCCACCGCGAGGAATCTCCAGCTCGAGTTCACTTATCGGGTTGGATCGCTCGGGCAACGGACTGGTTTTCGACTCCTCCCCGGCGCCATCCCGAACATCGGTGTCCGGCAACCGCTGAATCATGACGTTGTAGGTCCCCGGTACTAAATAATTCGAACGATCGAGGACGAAGCGACCGTGATGGATGCTCCCGACGTCCGTCATGCCTCCCGATGTAGGTGTGATCAGGAAGAAGCTGATTGCACCGCGTTCCACCGGCTTCCCGTCTACCTTGACGCTGCCGAAAAGCGAAACGTGTGTGGGATCATCCCCACCCACCCCGAACAAAACCGCACCCAGGGCAACCCAAAGGATCGCAGCGGTGACGCACAGACGCATTTGAAAAGCCGATGTCATGAGTCTTTCCTGTCCCCAACACCGTTGAACACGTCGTAACCCAACATGCGACCAAACACGACCTCATCCTCTCTCTTTACGGGGAAGGGAGCCGGAAATGACTGCGGCGCAGCACGTTTCCGTGATTTCAGCGGTATTGGACCTTTCATCCTTGACAAGGATAGTTCAGCCGCGTCGGGGACGGGCAAGAATACGGCCGGGGAGGAAATGCAAGCGACCCATCTGGGTCTCGCGGTGAAAAATCAGGACATACTATCCCATCCATGAAAGGGGAAATGGGTAAGATGTCTCACCCCGCGCGTAGCAGAAAACCTGCCGAGTCGAGTCCCGGCAGGCGCGAGAAAAAGGGCGCGGTTCTGGTCGTCACCGCTTCAGGTCGAAATGCAAATGCTGCGTCCCGCAGCGCGGAACGTCGATCAGAAGCTCACTCTTGCGGTTGTAACGCGCGGGAATGGGCTCAGTCAGCGTCGGACTCTCGTCTTCCATGCCCGCGGCCACTAGCAGACCTTCCACTCCCAGTCCGCTGATCACGACCCTGTACGTCCCCGGCGCCAGCGAGGTGAGCTCACCCAGGGCAAAGTGGCCGTGATTGACAAGTGCGCCGGCCGACATCGGTTCCGGCGATTGTGTCATGCGGAAGAACTGGATCGTTCCATGATCCAGAGGTTGTCCGTCCACGTGGATCGTTCCGTGGAACCAGACCCGCGAGGGATCATCGCCCCCCACTCCCACGAAAACCACCCCCAGGCCAATCCAGAGAGCCGCGGCGATGAGGCTCAAACGCGTGCGCGGATTCGATTTCATGAGCGGTGCCTTTCCTGAATGGCCAAGCTCACACGCAGAATTGCTATGCGAACACCATGGATCTGAACATCAGGAACGGTTTCTGGTCCACATCATATCGTGTCAGGACGCTCACTTACAAGAAAAAAATGAAGAGATTCTGGGAAAAGGGGCACTCAGTGCGCGGGGATGCATGGTTCAATTGTGGGCGGACTTTGGCTCGTATTGGCTCGAAGGAGAGGCGGGGAAGGATCGATCAGTCCGAGACGTTCGACAAATGCAGCCGATCGCGTCGCGGGAGTGCGTGAGTGTCCGGGGCCAGCACCTCTCTCGAACGGCGCAGCAGCCAGTGCCCGCAGGGAACTAGGAGAGGGCGGACGAGCAAGGCGTCGATGCTGATCCCCATCACGAGGGCGAAGCCGAGTTGACGGAGTGAGCCGAGGGGACTGAAGAGGAACGAGGCGAAGCTGCACGCCGTGATCGCCGCGGCCGAGCTGATCAGGCCGCCGGTCTGACCGATCGCGCGGACGATCCCGCCCCGCAACCCGTGGCGGGCTGCTTCCTCGTGCAGTCTGGTCATGAGAAAGACGTTGTAATCGACCCCGACGGCGACCAGGAGCACGAACAGGAAATAAGGAACCTTCCAGTCCAGTCCCTCCGCTCCCAGCCCCGTCACGAAGACCAGGTGAGTGGTCCCCAAGGCGAAGGCGTAGGTCAGGACCATCGTGGCGACCAGGTTGAGGCACGCCCAGGGATCGCGCAGGGCGACCAGCAAGACCAGGAACACGCCGATTGGCACGATGAACCAGCTTTGAACCTGGTCGGCGTGAGTCAGCGAGCGGATGTCGGCCGATTCCGCATTGGCGCTGGCGATCGACGCCGTGACCTCCATCCCTGCATATTCGCCCAGGTAATCCTTGAGCCGCGAGCGGAGAATCTCGACCCGGTTCATGGCATTGTCGGAAAAGACCCGATCGGCCAGGGTGACGTCGATCCGGGCGTGGTGGCCGTCGGGAGTGATGTAGGCCGCGAAGCTCCGCGACAGCTCGGGATTCTCGCGCACCGTCTCGGGCGTGATCAGCAGCCGGTCGAGCGCTCGGCGGCCGACGGGGTCGCTCAAGATCGCGGCCACTTCCTGATGCGCGCGGTCAGCCCCCTGGGAAATCTGGTCGGCCCCTTGAGCCGCCCGGGTCAATTCCGCGAGCAAGGTCTCCGCCGGGCCAGAAGCGCGCTGCGCGGCCGATTGATCCCGCGGGCGCGGCGAAGGAGCGGCCGTCTTGCTGGCGCGCCCTACCGAGGAATCGGCCGTCCCATCCGCTACACCCTGGGAGTTCTCCGGCTGGGCCGAGGCCGCGAGGTCGAACGCCCTGGCGAGCCCGGCCAGGTCCCAGGGAGAGACTCCCCCCTGGGTCATCATCATCGCCGTGGACGCCCGCTTGATCGTCGACGAGAGGACCTGGCCCGGGGCCGCTTTTGATCCGGCGGGTTTCGAGCTCGGCTTCTTGCTCGGCGCGGGCCCGACCGGCGAAGAGGGAGTGATGGCGCCGGTGATTTTCCAGCCCGTGTTCTCTTCCAGCCAGACCGTGGCGCGCAGCTTCGCGGCCCCCTCGGTCAATCCCTTGCTCAGGAGCTTCGCCCCTTGGGAAAGCTGCCCGAAGCCCTTGTTGACCTCACCCAGCCGTGAGGCCAGCCGCGCCCGGTTCAAGGGCTCGGGACTCCCCAAAGGCTGGGTCGCCGACCGCACCTCGGTGAGCCTCCTCTGATGCGACAAGAGCCGGCTGACGTCGTCGATCAAGGCCAGCCCCTCCGAGCTTCTGAGGTCCGTCGACGACTCGAGCGCCACGGTCAAGGGGGCCATCATTCCCTGGTCGAACTTGTCGGCCACCAGCCGGAGGTTCTGGGCCGACCTGGTCTGGCGGGGCATCTCCGCCAGCAGGTCCATGACGAACCGCGTGTTGAGTCCGACAATCGCCAAGGGCAGCATGACCAGCACCGTCAAGACCCAGCTCCGCAAGGGATGAGCCAGGACGCCCCGGCCGAGACGATCCCAAAAACTGGTGGGCGGGGACATGAATCCGTGGAACGATCGCGGCCGATGCCGTGCCAGGAGGACCAACAGGGCCGGAGTCAACGTCAAGGTCGCCGTGAGCGAGATCGCCAGGCCCAGCGCCACGCTGGGCCCGGTGGTCGAGAAAAGCTTGAACTTGGTCGTTCCCATGAGCAAGAGGCCGATCATGATCGTCCCCGCGCTTGTGACCAGGGGCACGAACGACATCGAGAGCGTCAACTTCATCACGCCGGCGGGGTTCTTGGGATTGAAGTGCTCGGCGAACCGCCACGACAGGAAAAGGCAGAAATCGGTGCCCGTGCCGAAGAGAATCGCCACCAGGAACAGCTCGACCAGCGGAGAGACCTGCCAGCCGGCCAAGGCGAGCCAGGCCAGCCAGCCCCGGGCGATGATCAGGCTGAGGCCGATCGTGAGAAGGGGCACGAGGGCCAGGAAGATCGACCGGTAAACCAGGAGCAGGACGACGAGCAGCAGTCCCACCGTGGCCAGCGCGGCGCGGTCGAGCGAGGCCTGCACCTGGGCCATGTAATCGCGGCCGATCACCGCGTCTCCGGTCCAGAGCAGCTCCAGCCCCGCGACGCCCGGCGCCTGGCGTCTCACGTCTTCCGCCTTCGACTGGAGCCAGGCGATCGCCCGGTGAGCCGAAGGAGAGACGTGCGCCGAGTCGAGCGGAACCACCACCAACGAGAGCGTCCCATCCTTGCTCAAGAGCCGCGAGGCGATCTCGGGCTGGCTCCTGGGACCGAGCACCCGGAGGACGTCACGAGGATGGTCCGGGGCTTCGAACCGCTGGGACAGGCTGACGGCGAATTGACGGTCGGCCTCGGTCAACCCCGAGGGACGATGCAGCGCCAACACCGCCGTGGACTCGTAGGCCAGGTCCGGCCAGGCCTGGCGCACCAGCTCCGCCGCGCGGCGGCTCTCCGCCTCCCGGCCCAGCAGCTTCGACTGCCCCTCGGCGGCCAGCCTGGTCAGGCTGGGCGAGGTCAGGCCGACGAGCGCGGCCATGCCGATCCAGACGGCGACGATCCAGGCTGGCCTCCGGCTGAGAATGCTGCGAATCGTCTCCAGCGGCATCATTCCCGCTCCTGGTTTGGCAGTCCCCGCGAGCTTCTTGGCCCTCGTGCAAACCAAGGGCCGGCGCGAGGGCGGATCGATTGAGAAATCACTCGCCCTCCGGGGACAGTTGGCGAGACAACGAG
>JBMFUH010000426.1:0-6065 GCA_049966735.1 Isosphaeraceae bacterium | reverse complement strand
TTCCACAAGCCGCCGCTGCACTTCCGTCCACGCAGCCATCCCACACCTCCTTGAGCCGAACGTCCACGGAGGGCAAGGTCCCGAGCCGGATCGCCAGCCAGTCTTCGCCGGCGTCTTCATCATCCTCGGGCGCCGGCCCCTGGGGGTCGTAATCGGCCAAGTCCGCCAGCAACTCCACCCGGTCGGGGATGGCGGCCAGCATGGCCTCGAAGGCAGACTGGCGGCTCGCCGTCGGCAAGCCCGCGAGGTGTGCGGCCATGGCCTTCCAGGGCTCGCTCAGGAACGAGCGGAAAACAAGTTCCCGATTTCGGTGAATTATGGTATCAAGCTGTCAGCTCAACCTGGAGAGCAAAACCACGGAGGGCAGCATGGACGCCTATTCACCGAAAGTTGAACGAAAGATGAAGCGGCTCTTCGACTCACTGAGGGAGAACGATCAACGGCGTTATGCCGCCGTGGAGGCGACGAAGTTGGGGCATGGTGGCATTGAGTACATTGCACGCGTTCTGGGGTGCGATCCCAAGACCATCCGCCGGGGATTGGAGGAACTCGAAGCGGAAGATGACCTGGACACCACTCGTGTCCGAAAAAAAGGGTGGACGGAGAAAGCTAACCGAGATCGACCCGACTCTCAGAACGTCTTCAAGGTGCTTCAGGACCATACGGCCGGCGATCCGATGCGGGCCGACGTGAAATGGACGAACCTGTCGCGAAAAGAGATCGCGCTGCGAATCACCGCGTTGGGAACGCCTGTCAGTCGAGATGTCGTATCCCAGTTGCTCCGCAAGCACAAGTACCGCAAGCGCAAGGCGTTGAAGAAGAAGACGATGGGGCCTCGCAATCCCGATCGCAACGCCCAGTTCGAGAACATCGCCCGCTTGAAGGAGGAGTACCTGAGCGCTGGTCTGCCCGTCATCAGCATGGACACCAAAAAGAAGGAGATGCTGGGCGATTTCTACCGCGAAGGCCAGACCTACACCCAGGAAACCATCGAGGTCAACGACCACGATTTCGCCAGCGCCGGATCAGGCGTGGTGATCCCTCATGCGCCCTATGACGTGGGGAAGAACAAGGGCTTCGTCCACCTCAATACCAGCCACGACACCAGCGAACTGGCCTGTGACAGCATCGCGGCGTGGTGGGATCAGGAGGGCCGAGCCGACTATCCCCTGGCCAAGAAATTGCTGCTCTTGTGTGATGGCGGAGGCAGCAACAGCGCGACGATGTACTTATTCAAAGAAGACCTCGAGAAGCTGGCGAACCGGCTGGGCATCGAGATTCGTGTGGCCCACTATCCGCCCTATTGCTCCAAGTACAATCCGATCGAGCACCGCCTTTTCCCGCGCCTGACTCGGGCATGCGCCGGTGTGATCTTCTACACGCTCGAGACCGTCCGCTACTACATGGCGAAGGCCAAGACGAGGAGGGGCCTGAAAGTCAAAGTGAGCATCCTTCCGGGGGTGTACAAGACGGCCCGAAAGTATGCAGCGGGCTTCAAGAAGACCATGAAGATCGTATTCGACAAGTTTCTCCCCAAATGGAACTACCGAGCTGTCCCCGACCCAGCGTGAAATCGGGAAGTTATTTCTCGCTCGTTCCTTAGAAACTATCCGAGAACGCCGTTTCGGCGTCCCGAATCCCTGGAGAAACAAGAGGTTACGACCGTTCTCGGATAGTTTCTAAGGTTGCCACTAATGAACTACTAACAGAAGCAGAATTAGTAATTCGCCTAGAATGGCCAATAAAGAAATCTTTGGCGAGATACAATTACGCCGGTTCGCGGATCTGTCGGGTGGATGTCTGCACAGTATGTACGCCTTGAAACGGGATGCCGTGCCCCTCTCGCGGGGTGATCGTCCGCGGCTTTACCCCCAGCCCGATGACCAGGAGGACTGCCGGGACGAAGAGGTTGCCGTAGGCCTGGGCGTAGAGGGGCGTGAAGACGGCCGTGGCGGGGATGAGGAAGGCGGCGGCGAGCCAGGCCCGTTCAACGGATCGCCAGCGGCCCTGGGCGGGATGGTTCATCACCAGGTAGAGGGCCACCGTGTAGGGATAGATCAGCCAGACGAAGGCGTAGTTGAACGACAGCGGAGAGAACATCACGATCAGCAGGGTCACATGGGCGAACTCGACCGAGTCGGTCAGAGCGGTTCGAGCCCGGCGCGGTGGCCAGACGGCGATGACAAACAGCGCGAGCGCCAGCATGGCGGTGAGGGTCACGGCCGTCACCGTGCGAAAACCCAGCGAGACGACGTTGACTCGCCAGGCCCGCTGGAGGGCTGGCTGCACCGTCGCGAAATCAGCCTTCCAGGAGGGGGTTTCCGGAGGGGCGGTGAGCATGACGGCCAGGTCGAACGAGCCGTCGGCGCGCATGCCTCGGGGCGGCTGGTTCCCGGCGGGCCGGGACTGGGCCAGGTGCTCGGAAAGGACTTTCTCGCCGTCGGCGGGGACGTCGCGCAAGAGCCGGTGCGTCATGGCCATGATCGACTGGTTCTTGTAGCTGAACGAGCGAAACGGGCGCTGGGCGATCCCCTTGGCGTTGTAGGTGAAGATCATGCCCCGCGACCATCGGCTCAGGTCCCGCGCAGCCTGGGCGGGCGTCCGGAACGGCAGCGGGACCACGAACAGCCAGATCGCCAGCGTTGCCAGGGTGGCCGCCGTCGCCCGCCACATCCGGCGGTAGATGAAGTAGCCGATGGCCAGGATCGGGAAGGCCTTGATGGCTGCGGCCGTGGCGACGAGCGCTCCGGCGGCGACCTCACGTTTCCCCCGCAAGCAGGCGAATGCGCCCAGCAGGAGCGTCAGCAGCGAGAGGTTGGGCTGGCCCAGGAGATACGTATTGTGAATCAGGGCGATGACGCAGAGCGAAGGGGCCACGTAAAGCAAGGGATGCTGCCGGGCGAGCTTTCCCTTGCCGCCGGTCGCCAGCCAGACCGAGAGGAAGATCGCGCCCCACCAGGCCACCGAGTGGGCGAGGATCAGCACAAGCGTGGTTCCATGCTTGCCCAGGACGCTGAGGAACCCCAGAAGCGCCGCCGCCGAGGGAGGATACATGAACGGGAAGAGCCGGCCGGTGGACGGGTCCGGGTAGAGATCGATCCCCTGCCGCAAGACCACGCCGACCTGATACCAGAGGCTGTAATCCTTGTTGGGCATCTCCTGGAGATCGATGACCAGCGGGATGGCCGAGAAGACGATCATCAGGATGACGAACACGATCGCCAGCCCGCGGTAAACCCGGATCGAGAACTGTCGGGGCTCCTGCTCGGGAATGTCGTCCTGGCGAATCGATGATTCGTTTCCGACCTGTCCGCTTCTGGTCATATCTGGCAAGTCCTTCCCTGGCTCGCCGTGTTGAGATGTTGTCAATCGCGCGAATCCTAGCGGAGTTCTCGGTTTTCGAGAACGGCAAATTGGCGGCGACAACCCGACCGAAAACAGGTATTGGGAAGGGAGTGGGTCCGCACCGTTTTCGTGTTCCAGGTAGAATCAACCAGAGAGCCCAGCGTCTTAAACAGCCTGGAGAACCGTCGATGAGGATCGCCTGTGTTCGCCTGAGAGACTTCAAGAGATTCGAGGAACTGGAAATCGACCTGCGAAGCTCTCTGACGGGGGAAATTGCCGATCGTTTTCTTCTGCTTGGCGATAACGGCACTGGGAAGACCACCGTCCTTCAAGCCATTGCTCTGTGCCTTTCGATGGCATCCTGGCGCACCCGAAATGTCGCGGACTTTCACTGGCTGGGCTGGGTCCCCGGCCGTTACGAGCGTTGGGGACGGCCCGTTGTGGAGCTGGAGGTTCATTTCTCCCAGGACGAAATCGATGCGACCCGGGAGGCGGCGCGCCGTTGGTTCCATTCACGACAAGCCGGGGATCGAAGTGCAGAGTACGTCGAGCCCGGGGGTTCGAGAGTCGTCACACTCAGGCTGGTTGGCGAGCATTACGCGGCGGGCTCGCAGGCTGAATTGTACCAGTTTCGCGGGCGCTGGTACGCCGCGCAACTCCTCGAGACCGACCCAGGCGCCCGCGACCTCTTCGAAAACTTGCCTGGCGTTTTCTGGTTCGACCAGTTTCGGAACCTGGCGACGCCTCCCAGCATGAGCGATGGAATTGGAGAATCGGAAGGCCCCGGACGCCTGACCTATCACATTGGGGTGGCCCGTCTCCGTGAGCACCTCAACCGCTGGCAGTTGAATCGCTTGACCAGGGGACCGGCCAAGATCGACTTTCTGGATCAACTCCAGAAGAGTTACAAGCGCGTTTTTCCGGGCCGATCGTTCAGCATGCCAGAACCCATGTACCGAGGAGGGGTTCCTTCGCCCGAGGACTATTACTTCATCATTGACGATGGTAACCGTTCGTACGACATTGAGGAGATGTCCGCCGGCGAACAAGCCGTTTTGCCATTGCTCTACGAGTTTGTCCGCCAGCAAATTCGCAATTCCGTCGTCCTTATCGATGAGATTGATCTGAATCTTCATCCACCACTGGCTCAGGCTTTGCTCAAAGCCTTGCCGCTTCTTGCGCCACGTTCTCAATTCCTTCTGACAACGCACTCGGACGCCATCAGCGGCGTGGTCGCCCCAGAGCAGATTTATCGTCTGCCCGGAGGACGGCTATGCCTGTAAACCTCCTTCTTTGCGAAGGCGCGGAGAATAGCCCGGATGTACGCGTGCTCACAATCCTACTCGCGGGCCGGTGCCAGGTTGTTCCGATGGGGGGAAAGTACGGCATGGGTACTCGAATCCTCGCGCGCCGAGAAGCCATCGGCCGCAACACCGTCTTCGGACTGCTGGATGGAGATTTCGTCGAGGAATTCGCGCCACCCAGGGATCGTCCCAGGGACTGGAGAACTTCCGATGGCACGATCACCTTCGGCTGGCGCTGGGAACGCAAGGAGATCGAGAACTATTTGCTTGACCCGGCTGTCGCGCTGCCAGCTTTGAACCAACGCGGCACCCCTTCCGGCGAAAGTGATTATCAGTCAGCGCTCGAATATGCACGTGACCAAATCGCCATCTATCAGGCCGCGCGGACCGCGCTGGCTACAAGTCGAGTACGATTCACTGACCTGCCATCGAGTTTTGGACGTAAACACGCGGGCGGAAGCTATTTGTTCCCCGACGCTCTTGATCAAGAAGGTTGCCGAGAGGGTTTGGCGGCGACTGTGAATTCCCATGGCCAGAGCCAGTCCATCAAGCTGGAAGACGTCGAGCAGAAGTTCTCTGCATTGATCCCCGAATGCCTCGTTCATGGGGTTCGTCATGCGGCCTTCCTGCACGCGTTCGCGGGAAAAGATCTGCTCTTCATGATGGATGCGAAGCTCCGGGAATACGGTTTCCCCAGCGGGCGGGTGTTTCTGGAGCGAGTTCTCGTTGGGATGGAGCAGACCCCGGACGATGTCAGTGGTTGGGTTCCGGAGTGGCGGCTGCTGCAAGAACTGGTGGATACGGTGTAGGCGTGGGCGTCTCGGCCGCTGAGCCTCCCTGCCCCGCTTGTTTGTCTCAAGCGCACCCCCTCCCCTGGCCGATCATTCCGACGAGGGGCACTCTCGACAGAGTCTCCCGGTCGATCCCCGCGAGCCTGCCGACCTTGACAGCCGCGGGAGTTTGGATAATGTTGCGGCCGTTCACGTCCGTGATCAGGCTCCGCGGGGCTCGGCCTTCTGACCATTCGAGTCTTCACCTCGCGAGAAGGAACCGTGCCGCCCGAGCCGACCGCGCCGGAACCTGTTTCTGGCCCTGAGCTTGCGCCTCAGGCCGTGCATCGCCCCGTCTTGCTCGACGAGGTGATCGCCGGGCTGGCGCCGGGCGCGGGAGCCATTCTGGTCGATGGCACCGTCGGCGCGGGGGGACATGCCGCGGCGTTGGCCCGACGAGTCGGACCAGCCGGCCGGATCATTGGACTGGACCGCGACCCGGCCATGCTGGCACTGGCCCAAAAGGCCACCGCCGGCTTGCCCGTGACGCTGGTCCACGCGCCGTACAGTGCGATGCGCGAGGTGCTGGACGAGTTGGGAATCTCCGCCGTTTGGGGGGTCCTCCTGGACCTGGGGCTCTCTTCCG
>JBMFUH010000425.1:0-6073 GCA_049966735.1 Isosphaeraceae bacterium | reverse complement strand
TGTCGAACCGCGACGGGGCACAACAAACCAGCATCCCGGCGCGCCGGGATCCAAGGAGCCAGACGTGTCAGGGTTTTTCGTGCATAATGTCTGGATCATCCCGAGCTTGCCGCTTTTAGGCGCGATCATCGCCGCCGCGGGAGGCCGGTGGCTGCGGTCTGACTCGCACATCCCGGTCGTGGCGGGAATCGTCCTGGCGTTTCTCTTCTCCTTGGGCGCGCTCTTCTCGGCAGGGCCCGACGTGGTCACGCTCGTGGCGCGCTGGTTGTCAATCGGCAATCTCGAAGTCCCCATCGAATTCCGGGTCGACGGACTGACCACGATGATGTTGTCGATGGTCACGTTCGTCTCGTCGCTGGTGGCGATCTTCGCGATCGGCTACATGGCCGGAGACCCCGGCTACCCGCGCTTCTTCGCCTTCATCGGCCTGTTCGTCTTCTCGATGACCGGGCTCGTGCTCTCCAACAACTTCCTGCTCACCTATGTCTTCTGGGAAGGCGTGGGGGTTTGCAGCTACCTGTTGATCGGCTTCTGGTACATGCGGCCATCGGCGGCGGCGGCGGCGATGAAGGCCTTTCTGGTGAACCGGATCGGCGACTTCGGGTTTGCCATCGCCATCTTCTGGCTCTGGGCCGTGGCGCCTGGGCACGACCTGAGCTATGGCAACATCTTCCGCGCGGAGACCCTGGCCGGTCTGGCCGACTCGGTCAAATTCGGCGTCCCGCTCCTGCTCTTCTGGGCTGCCACGGCCAAGAGCGCCCAGATCCCCCTCTACGTGTGGTTGCCCGACGCGATGGAAGGCCCCACGCCGGTCTCGGCCCTGATCCACGCCGCGACGATGGTCACGGCGGGCGTCTACCTGATCGCTCGGGCCACGCCCCTGGTCGCCCTGGCGCCCGGAGTGCAGGTCCTGATCGCCGTCACCGGCTGCGCCACGGCCCTCTTGTCGGCGTCGATCGCCCTGACACAAAACGACCTGAAACGCGTGCTGGCCTACTCGACCGTCAGCCAGCTTGGCTACATGTTCATGGCCCTGGGGGCGGGCGTGGGAAACGTGGCCCAGCTCGCCGTCGTGGCCGCGATGTTTCATCTGTTCACCCACGCATTTTTCAAGGCTTTGCTCTTCCTCTCTTCCGGCAGCGTGATGCACGCGATGGGCGACGTGATCGACATGCGGCGGTTCCGCGGCTTGCGCCATCGGCTGCCTTACACGCACATCACCTTCGCGGCTGGCGGGCTGGCCTTGGCCGGGATCTTCCCCTGCGCTGGCTTCTTCAGCAAGGACGAGATCCTGCTGGCCCTCAAGTCGGCTGCTCACGCTGCCGAGGGGATCGGTTGGGGCTGGGCTTATTCGATCGTGTACTGGGTGGCGATCTTGACGGCGTTCATGACCGCCTTCTACACGGGTCGAGCCTACTTCCTGACCTTCTGGGGACCGGAGAAGCTGCCCAGCCCGGGTGATCCCGAGGCGCCCCGGCCGGAACCGGGTGCGGCGCATGGGGACCTTGGCACGCACGGGGCGGAAGAAGACGAATCGCACGCGCATAGCCATCATGAAATTGGCCGCGAATCTCCGCCGGTGATGACGTATCCACTCATCATCCTGGCCGGATGTGCCGTGCTGGTTGGTATGATGTTCGGGCCGACCGGGCTGTTCGAGCACCATCTGCACCACACCTTGAGCTTCGAGACGCTGGGTCATGAAGAACACGGGTTCGACGCGGTGACCGCCGTCGTGAGCACGCTTGCCGCTCTGGCCGGCATCGCCTTGGCCTGGCGGCTCTACAAGGAACCAAGCGAGGCGCCCGCCCGCCTGGCCGCCCGGTTCCGGCCGCTGTACTTAGCGTCGCTCAACAAGTTCTACGTGGACGAGTTTTACGACTGGGTGGTCGTGAAGACAACCAGGGGAATCGCGATCTTCTGCGAGTTTCTGGACGTGTACCTGGTGGACCAGCTTCTTGTACTTGGAGTCGCCAGGCTGCCGCGCAAGCTGGCGAGGGACATGCTGGCCAGGTATCAAAACGGTTTGCTCCAGTATTACGCGGCGGTCTCCGCGCTGGGCGTGGCGGTCTTGCTCTGGGTCTTGCTCTGGTTCTGATTCTGGCCTTGCGCATGTCGCGTGAGCGAGAGGATCGATTGATGCCGACACTGCTCTTGATCACTGTCCTGCTGCCGATCTCGGGGAGCCTTGCCCTGCTCTTGACACCGCAGAATCGGCTCACGGCGCGGAAGCTGGCCCTCTGGTGCACGCTGGCCACGCTGGCCTTGAGCCTGGTCTTGCTCTTCAGCTTCAAGCCCGGCGTGCTGCATCCCCAGTTCGCGTTCGTGTCGGAAGGGGGACGGTACGGCCAGCGCTGGCTGGCTCACCCCGACATCCGCTTCGCGCTGGGGCTGGACGGACTCTCGCTCTGGCTCTTCATGCTGACGTCACTGCTCATGATCACGGCGCTCTTCGCCTCGTGGGAGCCGATCTCGGACCGGGCGCCGCTTTACTACGCGTTTCTCCTGGCGCTTGAGACGGGGCTTTTGGGCCTCTTCGCCGCCCTCGACGTCGTGCTCTTTTACATCTTCTTCGAATTCACGCTCATTCCCCTGTTCTTCCTGATCGGGCTCTGGGGAGGGCCGGAGCGGCAACGGGCGTCGATCACGTTCTTCCTCTACACCCTGGCGGGAAGCTTGTTGACCCTGCTGGGGGTGATCGCGCTGGTCGTCGTGCATTACAGCTACTCGCCCGGGCATGTGCTCACGTTTTCCATCCCCGAGCTGACGAAGGGACTGGCCGAACTGAAGTGGGACAAATGGCACGAGGTCGGTTCGTGGACCAGCCCCCAGGTGATGATCTTCCTGCTCCTCCTGGCCGGTTTCGCGATCAAGGTGCCGATGTTTCCCTTCCACACCTGGCTGCCCTTGGCGCACGTGGAAGCGCCGACGGCCGGTTCGATCATCCTGGCCGGCGTCTTGCTCAAGGTGGGGTCGTACGGCCTCTTGCGGTTCAACATGGGAATGACGCCGCTGGGCGCGGTGGCTCTCTTCCCCCTGCTGGCGACGCTCGCGGTGGTTGGCATCATCTACGGGGCCTTGGTCGCGCTGGCCCAGACGGACATCAAGCGGCTGGTCGCCTATAGCTCGGTGAGCCACATGGGCTTCGTGGTTCTGGGGATGTTCGCGCTGAACAGCACGGGGATGGACGGTTCAGTGATCCAGATGGTCAACCACGGTCTCACGACCGGTGCCCTCTTCGCCTGTGTGGGTGTGCTTTACGAGCGCTACCACACGCGGGAGATGCACGATCTGGGGGGAATCTGGAATCGCCTGCCGGTGCTTGCGTTCTTCTTCATCCTGGCGTCGCTGGGCTCGGCGGCGTTGCCCGGACTCAACGGGTTCGTGGGCGAGTTTCCGATCCTGTTGGGCACGTTCCTGGAAAGCCGCCGGACGGCGGTGCTGGCCGGCACCGGCATGATCCTGGGAGCGTGCTACCTGCTCTGGATGCTCTGCAAGGTCATCTTCGGCCCGCTGCGCGAGCCCGCGCACGACGATCATTCCGCCACGGCCGGGGCCGACTCGCACACCGGGATTCGCCCGGTCGGCTGGCATGAAGTCGCCGGCCTGACACCCCTCATGGTCCTGATTGTCCTGATCGGCGTGATGCCCGGGCCGTTTCTCGATCGCATTCGCCCGGCCGTCGCGGCGATTGCCCAGAACCTCCAGGACCAGCGGGGGATGATGAAGACAAAAATCGAGGCCCCGACCGCGCCTTTGCCCGGCTCGGTCTCGATGCCCAGCCATGAAACCACAGGCTTCCGGGGAAGGCGTTGATGAACCCTCAGACCGCGTACAATCTTGTTCTCTCCACGCTCCGGATCTTGAGTCCGGAAATCCTCCTGCTGGCGACGGCCATGGTCATGATGACCTTGTCGCCCTTTCCGCGCTGGCCGCGCCGAACCTGGTTCCTGATCGCCTGCGGCGCCCTGGCCGCATCGTTTCTGGTTTTGCTCATGACCACGGGAGTGCAGACCAACCTCTTTGCCGCGGTCGCGCTCAACGATGCGCTGGGCTTTTATGGGCGAGTCGTGCTGATCGCCAGCGGACTCGTGCTCCTGGCCCTTGCCCACCAGGAACCCGGCGACGAGCGGGCCGGCGAGTTCTTCGGCGCCCTCTTGATCATCGACGCCGGGGCAATGCTGGTCACGACGGCCAACGAGCTGGTGTTCCTCTTTGTAGGGCTCGAGCTGGTGAGCATGCCCACGTACCTGCTGCTCTACCTCAGCCGCCGGACGCTCACCACCCAGGAAGCGGCCACGAAGTACTTCTATCTGAGCATCTTCTCCTCCGGGCTCTTGCTCTTCGGCCTGGCCTATCTTTACGGCATGACCGGACTGAGCAACTTCAAGGCGATCGCCGCCGTGAGCTGGCTTTTGCCCGCGCTGCCCAACTCCCAGTTCGCGTTGATCGCTTTGATCTTCGTCCTGGCCGGTCTCTCGTTCCGGGTCGCGGCGGTTCCTTTCCACTTTTACGCCCCCGACGTTTACCAAGGGTCGCCCACCGTCATCGCCGCGCTCCTGGCCTGGATTCCCAAGGGCGTGGGCTTCGTGGCGATCGTCCGGGCTCTCACGACCGTCTTCGCGGTGAAAGGCCCCGAGGACCCGCTGGCCGCCAAGGCCATCTGGATTTGCTGGATCGTGGCGGCCGCGACGATGACCCTGGGCAACACGGTGGCCCTGCTCCAGAACAACCTGAAGCGGCTGCTGGCGTATTCGTCGATCGCTCACGCGGGATACCTGATGATTGGCGTGACCGTGGCCTTTGCCAACGGGCCCGGGAGTGGCGCGGTCTACTATGGTTGCGAGAGCATCTTCTTTTACCTGACGGCTTACGCCATGATGACGCTCGGGGCGTTCGGCGTGATCATCGCGCTGCGGACGAAGGATCGGGAGGTGGAAACCGTCGACGACCTGTCGGGGCTGGCCGCGACCCGGCCCTTGCCGGCCTTGGCGCTGGCCATCTGCCTGCTCTCTCTCTCCGGCATTCCCCCGCTGGCCGGCTTCTGGGGCAAGCTCGAGATCTTCTCCGCGGCCTTCGCCGCCAGCCCGGAGACAAACGGGCCGCTCATCGTGCTCTCCTTGATCGGCGTCCTGAACGCGGCGGTGGGCGCGTATTACTACCTGCGCATCGTCGTCACCATGTACTTGAGGCCCGCCCGGCAAGAGCTGCAAACCAGCGGAGGCGTCCCCGTCGCGCTGGCCGTCACCGCGTGCGCCCTGGGTTCTCTCTTCTTTGGGTTCTTCCCCGGCCCCATCAACGCCGCCTCCCGCCAGGCTGCTCTGGCGGCCGTCAAACACGAGATCGGACCACAGGAATCCCCTGTGACCGCACAAATCCTCCCGTCCCCACCAGCCGACAACCGTTCGTTGCACAATTGATTGCAGTTGGGTTACCGCGTGTGCTTGACATGAAATTGCTGCCGGACGCCAACGCAGTGTTGTAGACCAAATGCCCCGGCTATCGGTCCGCGCGGCGGGCCCCACGGAGAGCCATCGACCCGAAAACCGCTCTCGCCTTCCGACCTGAGAGCAAAGCAGCCATCACGCCCCCGGAGCGAACCCCTCCGTACCGATCGTGGTCGGACCTCGCAGGTTGCCGTTTCGCCTGGAACAGGAGGTCTCGGGCATGGTAAAATCCATCGTGGTCAATCCAGGTTCCCTGCACAGATCGATCGTCCAGGAATCCATACACATGATTTTTGCTTACATTGGTCCGGAAACGATGATGCCGGTCGCTTCCGGGATCGCGGCGCTGGTTGGCGTCTTCTTGATGTTCGGACGGAGTGTGCTGCTTTTCTTTGGGAACATGGGCCGGAAAATCGGCTTGGTGTCCGATCGCAAGCAGACCGTCACCGTCCGCAAGGATGACCTCTCCGCGTCCGTGGCTCCGGTTGCCGCGGCCGAGGAGAAACCCGCCGTCGGGGGAGAATTGTAACCTGCCGGTCACTTGCCGCGGAATTCCCCGCGAGCCTGACGGATCGCCCGCACGTAGGCTTCGGGCAACGCCTTGGGTTTCCCCTCCTCGGACCACC
>JBMFUH010000424.1:0-6109 GCA_049966735.1 Isosphaeraceae bacterium | reverse complement strand
GCTCAGCCTGGACGCCGCCAGAGCGCTGCTGGGGAGGGTCAATCCCGAAACAGGGCTGGCTCTGAAGGACGATCCCACGCTGGCGTGGGTGACGCTGCTGGGTGAGGTCTCGTTGTTCAACCTGATCGACGACCCCGACCTGGCCCTGCCTTCCCCCTACGCCCAGGCTCTGCGGTCGCTCGGGCAAAAGAGTAAGAGCGGCACCGGGCGGCGGTTCTGGCAAACAGTCGAGGCGGCCTACTACAAGACAATGGCCGACGCGCTGCGAGCCGACACGCTGCGCGTGCCCATCGCCGGTTGCTCGCACTGGCGGCGGGAGCCCGAATTCGCGGCCGCGCAAGCCACAAGGGCGCTTGACCTGATCGACGACCGGCTCTACTGGGCTCCTTCGACGTTCGTCGCCCCGGAACTCAAATCGCAGCTCTGGAGTCAGGACGGAGGACTGGCCGCCGGAGCGCGGCGCAAACGGAGCCCCGGGCTGGCTTACGCGGTCGGCCAGTGGTGTCCCCAGACCATGGGGGCCTGGGCGTTGCCTCACGAGGGGGCCGATCAGCTTCTGGCCGCGGTCACTGCCGCTCACGAGGACTGGGATGCGCTGGTCCGGCGGGGCGTCTTCATCTTTCCACTTGAATGGGGCGAGGGACCGGTGGGCACCGTGGGAGGCGAGGACATCTTCCAGCTTCCCGAGGTTGCCAACGGATCGCCGCAGGTCTACGCTCTCTGGCCGCACGTGGCGTCGATCCTGCTGCGGGGGCGCGATGCCAGGTCCAGGCAGGAGCGCGAGCGCGAGAGCGGGACAGGCCGAAACCAGGCCGGCGCTCGGCGCAAGCCCAGAACGGCCGGCGTACCCGGCTGGGACCCCGCGCGCGGGCGGCTGGTGATCGATACGCCCTACACGCAGGGGATGGCGGGCTGGTTTGGACCGGAGCCGGTCGTCTTCCCCAGTCTGGACGTCTCGTCCGACAGTCCCTTCGGGGTTGTCGTCGCCAGTTCGGCCGATACCGAGCCCATCTCCCGGAGCAAGCGGCTGCTGGTCAGTGTGGTGGGACGGGTGGAACCGACCGGCTTCGCCTGGGTTGACCGCTTCCGCCGCGAGGTCGCCGACCCGGGGCGTCCTCCATTCCTGCAGGAGCCGGTTTCAGGTCGAGTCGTCTGGCGGCGGAAGGGGAAGATTACCGGCTATGTGCTGAACAACGCCGGAGAGCGCGTCGGCCCTGCCAAGCTCGAGGGCCTTCCCGACAGTGCGGGTGTCAGCCTGGTCATCGACGCCAAGACCCCCGCGTTCCACTGGGAGTTGATCGTGGAGTGACTCTCGGTCTGGGGCGGTCCCGAGGATCCAGGCAAGAAAAAACCCGCGCCGGCTTGGCCCGTTACAGTGGACCGTGGGCGCGGGCTGAAGCCGCATGGGGGACGGAGCAGGGCCGCTCAGATCATGTCCTTGAGGGCCTTCAGCGGCATGACCTTGATCACCTTGCGCGCGGGCTTCGCCTTGATCATGATCGGCTGCTTGGTCGCGGGGTTGAACCCGGGACGGGCCTTGGTGGCCGGCTTGTGCACGACCTTGACCTTGTACAGACCTGGAACGGTGAGCATTCCCGGCCCTTTCTTGCCCAGTTCCTTGCCGTGGAGATCCACGAGCGCCTCGAAGACCGAGGCCACCTGCTTCTTGGTCAGGCCTGTCTTCTCGGCCAGTGTTCCGTAGAACTCGGTCTTGGTAGCGGGCTTGACACCCGCCTTGTCCCCGGTCGCCGCCTTGGGCTCGGCGGCTTTGGGTGCGGCTTTCTTGGCCATTGACGATTCTCCCTCCTGTCAGAGGTTGCTGCCTCACCTCACGCGAACCAGTCGGGCCCCCCTCTCCATTGAGGATGATCACCGCGGCTCTTGGCGTTCGTTTTCGACGATTATGCCGAAAACATCCAGAGAAATTCAGGGAAAACGGCGAAAAATTGGAATTTTTCCTGGTTTTTTGCCGTTCAGGACCCAGAATGCCCGGTTTTTCAGCGATCCTTGGGGACCTGGCAAGGTTCTATCAGACAGCGATGCCCTGGCAACGAGGCTTAAAGCCCATGAGGAACCGACCTGTCGCCGAGATCATGGCGACCATGAAGCCAGCGCTGGCGTAAGCCTCGGCGGCGCGAACCGCCTGGGTGAAATCGCTGAAGGCGCGGCGCATTGAGCAGGACCCATCGCTGATCCGCAACAGAACGGTTGGGCTATTGGAATGACGCTCTCTCTTCATCGTGTTTACCTCCGGATCGTCTGCGTCCCCGCATCAGGCCGACGGCCCTTCTCAACCCCAGGCCGCATCTTGACCATTGAAGAATCGATGTGCGCGCGCAAGATGACGTGATCGTATCTGTCTGCTCCACTTATTGTTCGGTTTCCCAGCTTTTACGGCTGACCCGGCAGTTTGTGCCAGGCAATCAAGGGTCGTTGGGGAAAATCAACGAAGCCAACGACCGGGAACGGAAACAACGAAAAGAGGTGTGAACGCCCCAATGGCGTCCTCAGTCGCCAGCCGCACTCGATGTCGCGCGACGAAGATCGGCGACTCCATGAATCCGGTGGTCCCGTGGATGGATCACGATTGTATTGGCTGTCCCCTGGTGTCTGACGGACCCGAGCACGTGCCCCATCCGTCGCAGCGCGGTCCGGCTGGACTCGGGCCACGAGCCTCCTTCGAGCACGAGAACGTCGGGAAACCACTGATGATGGGTGCGCGGGGCGTCCACTGCCTGCCGCGGGGAAAGTCCGAATTCGAGCAGGTTCAGGACGACCCAGAGCGTGGTATTGGGTATGGTCCGACCGCCTGGCGAACCGGTGACAACCCTGACCTTGTCCCCTTCCAGCACGATCGTGGGCGTCATCGAGCTGAGCATCCGCTTGCCGGGCGCGATGAGGTTGGGAGCCGTGCCGATTTGCCCCGAGGTATCCGTTCGTCCCGGAATCAGGTTGAAATCACCCATCTCGTTGTTCAGCAAGAACCCAGCCCCGGCGACCACTGCCTTGGCGCCGTAGCTCTGCTCCAGGGTAAACGTTAGAGCCACGGCGTTGCCGGCGGCATCAATTGTGGAGAGATGGGTGGTGTGCTCCGATTCCGGGGCCAGGATCGGGAAGGGAGCCAGTGCGGCGCTGGGTGTCGCGTGGTCGCCGATCGTGTCTGCCAGTTCACGGGCCGTGGCCTTCGACGTCAACTCGGCCACCGGGATCGTATTGAAATCGGGATCGCCCAGCCGCGTCGCCCGGGTGAAAAAAGCCCGGCGCATCGCTTCCGCGACACGGTGCACGGTGCGGGGGGCCTTCGGACCATCGGCCTTGAGGTCAAACCGCTCCAGGATGTTGAGCATCTGGCAGAGGACGACTCCTCCGGACGAGGATGGGCCCATGCTCCAGATCTCAAAGCCGTGGAAACTCGTGTGCACGGCCGGACGGATCTTGGCCTGGTAACCGGCCAGGTCTTCCAGGGTGATCCGGCCATCCTTCTCTTTCATGTAGCGGTCAATGATTCTGGCTGTCTCGCCGGTATAAAACTCGTCGGGGCCGGACTCGGCAATCCTGGCCAGAGTGGCCGCCAGGTCTTGCTGGATTAGACGGTCCCCAGGCTTCCAGGGCGTCTTGTCGGGACGTCCCAGGGCCGCCACCGATTCGGGAAACTCGCCCAGCCGGCCGTGAGCCGACGCAGTCGTCGAATTCTTTCGTTCTCGGAGCTGCGCGTTGAGTGAGCCGGCAAGGTCGGCCGAGATCGGAAAACCATCGCGGGCCAGGTTCACCGCAGGGCGGACCAACTCGGCCCAGGGGAGCTTTCCCCAGCGAGCGTGGGCCAGTCCCAGGCTGCGGACCGTTCCCGGGACGCCCGCCGCCCAGGCCCCCGCGCGATGCCGTGGCCGGAGTTTCCCTTGGCGATCGAGATACATTGTCGGCGTGGCGGCGGCAGGCGCCTTTTCCCGGAAGTCCACTGTCACGATCTCACGGCTGTCGGCCAGGTAGGCCACGATGAAACCTCCGCCTCCAAGATTGCCCGCCTCCGGGAGGGTGACGGCCAGAGCAAAAGCCGAGGCGATCGCGGCGTCCAGGGCGTTGCCCCCTCGACGCAGGACGTCTCGCCCCACTTCGGCCGCGTGTCTCTCCTGGGCCACGACCGCATGCCTGGTGAATGTCTCCTCCGCCGGCAGGATGACCGGTGCAAGGCAAGCCAGGATCAGACCGACCATCAACCTCATCCACCAGCCGTGTCGCGGTCGCGTCATCTACAGTCCCCGGTTCGTGGCAATCAGGATCTCGCTTGATCGACGGAGAGTATCCTAATTAATTAGCCGCCGAACCGCATCCTCGGTCTCTCGCGAAACCTGCTCCCAGCCCGCGCGGTTGTTGGCCAGAGCCTCGAAATGGAGCGCGGGGCCGATCTTCAGGCGAACCTGCCGGGGGCGAGGCCAGCGCGAGTCGGCAGGCCAGGCGCATCCCGCTCCAGTGATCGCACAGGGGATGACAGGAACGGGGGTTCCCGCCACGATCATTCCCAGGCCCGGCTTGAAGGGCAAGAGCGAGTCGTCACGGCTCCGTCCTCCTTCGGGGAAGAGGATATAACCGCAAGGTTCGGAGACCAGCCGGGCTTTCAGGTCGGCCAGGGCATGGGGCCCACAGTGCTTCCGCCACATCGGCAAGGCGTTGATCAACTGGGCCGAGAAAAGCGACTTGAGGGAGCTCTCGAAGAAGACGTCTCCGGCCGCGACCGGGAAGACCCGGTCACACCATTTGCACGATAGCGCCGAAGCAAGGACCATGGTGTCGAGATGACTGGTATGATTGGCGATCATGACGAACGGCGGCGCCGACGGTAGGTTGTCGTGCCCTTGCACGCTCAGCCGGTGGTAGGTCTTGACGTACAAGCGGATCAGAGTGTGCCAGGTCAGGTGCCCGCAGGTCGACCAGATGCCAGATTCACGCTTCAGGCTGCGCGCACGCTCCACGGCTGTCAGATCGAGATCGTTCGCGGGCTGGTAATTCCACGATTCCATGGTTCACCTCGCTTGAGGTCATCCTCCGCCAGTGAAGATCCGGGCTGTCTGATCGGCGCCAATGGTCTGTGCGTAGTTGAGATAGTGGAAAAGCGCCGGGGCCGCGAGCAAGAGGCTGTTGGCCCGCTCGAGCACGCCGCCAGCGCCGGGAATCCAGCTTCCCGCGGCCTTCAGGCCCACATCGCGCTTGATGGCGGAGATGGTCAGATCGCCCATCTGCCCGGCAATGCTGATCACGACGCCCAGGAGCAGGCGCAGCCAGGGAGAGTGCATCCGACCCTCGGGAAACACCACGGCTCCCACCGCGAAGACCACGATGGTTGTGAGCACGATCGCGGCCATCGAACCCGCCACGGTCTTGTTGGGGCTGGTCTCGGGCGCCAGCTTCGGACCGCCGGCGCACTGGCCCACGATGAAGGCGCAGACGTCGTTGACATGGATGCTGAAGATCAGGAGAAGCATCAGCGAACGGTAATGCGTGTCATTGGCCAGGTAACCCATGTGTCCCAGGCAGGTGCCGAAGAGGAGAAAGCTCAGGCTGGCCAGAGCCACGCGCTGGATGTATCCCCTGGGCCGGTCGAGCGACGTGGAAACCGCCGCGATCACGACGATGACCATGGGCGGGAGTGCGACGAACAGCCGGTACCAGTGATCGAAGCAGGCGAAACCCAGGCCGAAGATTCCCAGGATCACGAGCAGGTTCATCAGCTTCTCACGGAAGAACCCCGTGGTCCGAGCGAACTCGCGGAAACAGAGGATGCTGAGCAAGCAGACCGAAACGATCGCCCAGCAGGCCCCCAGCATGATCGGCACGACCAGCAAGGGGATCAGGAACAGCCACGAGCGATAGCGGCGCCAGAGGTCCTCCCTGAGCGTCGACTCCAGCTTGACGGCCCTGTCCAGCCCCAGAATCACCAGAGGAGACAGCAAGAGCCCCAGGGCCAGAAGGCTCGAGATCAGTACCGCGGCCGGCTCGTCCCACGCACGGCGAAGGTCAAACAGTCTTTGCCAGGTGGCGGCGCTCATCCCGTTTCGCCTCCCCGAGGAGCCGAATCTGCTCCTGCCTTGCCTCGATGCGGCCGCGGCCGATCTTC
>JBMFUH010000423.1:0-6110 GCA_049966735.1 Isosphaeraceae bacterium | reverse complement strand
GCCGAGGATTTGAACAATAAGCCAAAACGTGCAGTTGCCCAGAGACGGATCCCTTCCCCGGGAGGCCGCGAAGGTGTAATCTATTACGCTGGGTCGTGACAATGCAATGACCATCGTGTTGAAGGGGCCGGGCTTGAAGAAGCCTTCGCCACGGCGACTCGCCGTCTTATGCAATGCCGCCTTTTCTAGCGACCTCGCAGGGGCCTCAGGTGTGAATGTCGCACAGCACGGACAGGGAACCGGGTTCCTCCAAACGACCCAGGATTCTTCTGGCTCCCTTCAGATGCTGCTGGTAGTTCCTCCACCGTCCGACTGAACTCGAGTAGATGGGGGACTTTACTTGCCAGCGGCTACAGGTATCCGTAACCCTCGAGCTCCTGTAAAAGTGAAGGCACGTCTCTTGCCAGGGCAGACCACAGTATTCCAAGAGGGACCGCGTAGTTTTCTCCTGCTCCGCGATCAGCGTTTCGTAGTTCACCTCGTGGATTTCCCCTCCGAGCAAGTCGTACCAGTGCCGCATTATTCTCCCGTATTGTCGATAAGCACGCGTGATATCCTGGAGCCGATTCGCAAAGCCTACGCGGTCGAACCTCTGAAAATAGCAGGACACGATCACGTCAAGTGGGTTCCTGGTGCAGTGGATGATTCTCGCGCCTGGGAACAGGATCTTTATCAACCCTATGTGCCAGAAATTGAAGGGCAACTTGTCGGTGAAGCGCGTGTAGCCTGCGGAAAGCTCCTCTATCAACGAGAGGTGCCGCGCGGAAATGCGTCCAAGTGCCGGAGCGTCTAACGCCCGCACCGATTGTGGATATCGCATATCGCAACCGATTTCGGCATTCAGGTTTTTAACGAGTTGGATCAGTTCTCTCCTTTCGCCGCCAGCAAAGACACTGGGATGGCCGGCGAGGACTTGCTCAACGAGTGTGGTTCCAGACCGAGGCATGCCCACTATAAATATCAATTTCTCGTTTTTTTCCGCGGGCGCCATGCCCCTCAGCCGACGAAAGGTCGTTTTGTCGAATGTTGAGATTAACCGGTTGACGTCGCGCCTGAGCACCCCCTCGCTGAATCTCCCCGGGATCGACGAATACTGGATATCGTTGTAATTTTTCATGAGCGAAAACGCCTCGTCCCAGTGCCCGAGACCGTCGTAAACCCGAGCCAACACGTAATAAAAGGGGGACATTAGGTACCTGGGAATGCTTTTCTTAGTCCTTAGCAAGCGCCAGATATATTGGATATCGGGGTACTTGATGTCTTTGTAATAGTTCATTTCAGCGAGCAGGGCGTATGGCTCGCTCCAGTCAGGGCGGAGGTCTCTCGCTCTTTCGAGCCACGATACCGCCCTGGCCCTTTGCCCGGCGTCGCTCTCGATTTCCCCGACCGCCAGGTGGGCGTCGACCGATCCGGGGTCGAGCTCCAGGACCCTTTGGATCCAATACCTTGCCTCGTCAGTTCTGTTCCACAGATGATAGACGTAACCGAGCGTCAGGAGAGCCTCCGGCAGATTTGGGTCGAGCTCGATTGCCTGCTTCAGTATCTCGTATGCCCGCCTGCTATCCCGCAGACTTATGTAGCATCTGGCGAGATTCACGTGGGCCATCGCCAGTAAGTCTTTTGGGACTGGGATCTTGTCCTTTAAGGCGATGAGACTCTCGAAGGTGTCGAGTGAGGCTTCCTGCCTTCGGGTTAGGAAGTACGTGTGCCCAAGGTTCATCATGGCATCGACATCTTGTGGGTTCATCCGAAGGGCAAGTTTGAACCCCGCCTCGGCACGTCGAAACTCACACTGGGAAAGAGCTGCGACGCCAAGCTCATGAACCTTCATGGCAAGAACGTCCCAAAAGGACATTTTGCCTGACTTTGATTCGGGGACCCGGGCGCTGGGAATACTGTCCCGCATGCGATTTTGTCCCTAGAGCCAGTGCCTTGGTCCACCCCGGCCCGCTGTCCAACTTCGAGACAGGACTCAAAAGGGGCGATGGCTGGGTTTACGGCTTGGTCTCGGTCTCGTTCACTAACAGTTCAGCCGCCTTTTCCAGGTCGCGGCCTCGCAGATCCCTGAATCGGATGGTGCCCGACTTATCGAACACGAACACTGACGGGAAACCGCTAATGCCCCAGCGCGTAGCGATCGGGCCAGAGCTCCCGCCATCCCACCAGCACCGCCAGGTTATTTCCCCTTTGGCGATCGACCTTTTGAGCGCTCCGATATCCTCATCGACGCTCACGCTTAGAAGGTCGAATGGTTTGCCCCTCATTTTGGCGACCAATTCTCGTTCTTGGGGGTACATGGCTCTGCACGGGGCACAGGAATTGAACGAGAACGTTAGCACCACGACCCTTCCCCTGTAGTCGCTTAGCCTCAACCGCTTGCCATCCGCATCGCACCCTTCAATGTCAGGAGCCACTTTCCCGACCGCCAGAGCCCGCCGTTGAAACAATTCTCCTCTGGCTAAATCGCCGAGGCTTCGCTTATCGGCGCCCACTACGTCCGAGAACTCTGCAACGACCCGCTCGAGCAGCTTATCCGCCTCTCTATCCATGTCGCAGGGAGTTCGGCTTCGCCAGGCTGCCAGGTTCTCAGGCTTCCTCAGAAGGCGTTCGATGTGCAGTCTCAGACTTGAGTCCCGCTCCATCTCCCGAGTGGAACCGGCCCGAAGTTCCAGTGAGAAGGCAAGGCCAAGGAGCGCTCTTCCCCTTACATCACGGTACGGGGACTTGGCCAGAACGTCGCGGAGAAATCGGTCCACCGAGGCGGGTGTTGTATAGATTCCGGCGAAGGCACGGTCGCAGGCCGGAGAGATCCGTGCGTCGGCGACGTGGTCCCGACGAAGGAGTTCGAGCGCCTCGCCAATCGTGTCCCTGTGGAGGCCCTGTCCCGTAACCCACAGTAAGGCCTCGATGGCCCCCGGGTCCTTGGGGTTGTCGCGGGTGATCTCCAGGACGCGTTGTCCGACCGAGAACTTGAGTCGGTCTTTCTCGTCGCAGAGCCAAATCCCTTTCCGGTTCGCGCCCTCGACCTCGGCCTTTTCGACCGCGACATTCCACTCCTTGATCAGCGCTTGATATCGGCTTGCCGGCGTCAGGTTTTTGGCCCCCTCGAGAGCAACCTGCGACGGCAGCAGGATAATCAATCCGAACAGACAGAGTGCCATTGTGGTTTGTCTCCCTGGGATATTCACAACTGGATCTGAGCCTTCGACGGATCGCCCGCGCCCGGACGTGGTTCTACGGCCACGTCTTTGGGGGCGTCTGACCCTTTGGAGTGCAGGCCCGAATCTTTCTCTTCAGAATCATCCAGATGACCATCGCCACTGCGCTCACCGCCATCAGCAACAGTGCGAGCCGTAGGTTATAATGGTGCGTGCCAGCCAGGTCTCCAAGGCCATAGTAGTCGAGAGAAAATTCGCTTCGGTTGGGGTACTCAGCGTAGCGGTAATCGTCTATAGCGAAGGTCTCCTTAAGACGGTAGCTTGCTTGCTTCGTGGTCACATCCTGCTCCAGCTCAACCCGCGCTGGCTGCGGTCTACTATCAGTTGCTGTTCCGTAAATGACCGTCCCGTCCCAAGCGCCATCCTGAACGATCGGGCTGTCCGTGCCCCGATGCCTCACGGTCTGGCAATGGTACCTGACCAAGGCCCATCCGTTGTCTGGGTCGACGACCCACCAGCCCGTCGTCGGGCCCGTGGCCTCGTCGGTGGTCCGCCTGCTGAAGCTAAACCTCCATTGCTTGCCGTTTGGCGCCGTCTCAGGCGAAACCGATGTAACCGTGACTTGCGAGGAGCCCAAGAGGGACAAAATCGACTCGTCGAGGAGCGAGAACGGTGCCTTCAAGAGCGACTCGGTGTAATGGGCGAGGGAATCCGCCACTCTACGCGAGGCCTCCTGGTTCACACTGCCGATGACCCTTGGATAAAACGGTCCGTCGCGCTTGCCGCTTGCAATAGCGTAAAGGCTGGGAGGGTCAAGGATCTTAACCTCCACGGAACGCCCCGACGGGGTCGCTCTCAATTCCCCACCCAGTGGTGACTCTCTCAGGAGGGCCCTGGCCCCATCCTGGATAATTTTGATCTCGTGCTTCGAATTCGTGCGAGCGCGACCGTTCGAGGCGACCTCCACGGTCAGCGAGCCAGTTGCGTAGATATGACTGCATGATGCCTTTGATCTTTTCAGCTCCGCCTTGTAACGGTCCAAGATCTTTCCGAAGTCACCGTCGCTGAGGGCGGATGCGCTCGCGCCCCAGACAAGCGCGACTACGGCCGCGCCCATGGTTGGGACCTTCAGCGAAGTCATGGGCGTATCCCCCAGAAGGTATCTCGCACCCCCAAAACCGACGGCTATGCGCTACTTCGGCCTCTTTCTCGGGAGCCTGCGGGCCGCCACCGGATTTCGAGGCTGACCCCGCTCCGCTGCCGTAGCGGCCCTCGCGGGCAGGGAGCCCTCCCTACGATCGTTTGGTCGTATCCGTCATTTGCAACCTTTGATCTCGCGGGATCATTGAAGCCCGAAAGCCCTGAAAAAAAAGCGTCCTTCGCGCAGCTTACCGCACCGAACGCTTCAGGAACAAAGGCGACGGAAGAACAGCGTCCAGCTCTTACTGGGGACTCCGCTTTTGGGTGTCTGAAAGCGGCACAATATCACTTAAGTACGCACTTTGGTCCTGGTGCCGTACACAACCCGTGACAAGTGGGGGTCGTACACGACAAGCCGATCCTGTTACTGGTGCATGGGCAGACGCCCATCGACTGTGCCTGGGCCGGGCGGGCGCCCACGACCAGCGATGCCAGAACAGCCGCTGAAATGGAGATCCCGGCGACTAGGGAAGCGAAACTCCTCAAAAGAAGCAAGCGCATTTGAATGCTCCTCAAACTGGAATTGAAAAAAAAACAGTTCAGAATTACCACGGCCAGGCGACCGGTCCTAACTGTCGATCCCCTGTTCTTGAAGGAACGAAGCTCTCCGCGTGGCTAACGGAGGGGCCTCGTACTAGGCGGCACAGCAATTTGACCCCCAGCGCGGCCCGAGTGGTTTTCAACGACATCGGCGGCGACGGACAGCTCCAAGAAGCGCTGTAGCGGACTATCTGTGTGGATCAGCAAATGCCTCCGGAATCGTTCAGGGTTATCCGGGAAGCGGACTGTAACCGGAATGCTCAGAGCCTTGCGCGGCCCAAGCCTTACAGGAGGGCGCAGTTCTGTCGACATGCAGCCGCACGAGAGCTGAATGCCGACGAGTGAATGTGGCTCGCTAGGGCTGAGGTTCCGTAGCGTGTATTGGACTTCGGCTCTCTCACCGACCGCCACGGTTCCTAGGCGGACGTCAGCGACATCAGCCACTATCGGATGTCCTCTGAGCACACCGAGGGCGTTTGAGGGAGATCCGTAAAGAAATACGGCAATCCAATAGGCGGCAAAGAGCCCCGCCCCATTTACGCTCGTGAAGATGACGGCTGAGCCAAGTCTATGCTTCATGGAACGGATACCCTGGCACAGGCTCGAAAAGCAACCTCTCTCCCACCCTTGTAGCCCACGACCTCGATGGACAAATCACCCCGGAAATCGTGTTCGCCCCTCGGATCAAAGCTCAATGACATCCTTCCGGCTTCCCTTGGACCGACTGTTGTCGGCTCCAGGACTGCTCGAAGGCAGGGGCAACTCGTCTCGATGCGAACTACTGTCACGGGCTCAGGTCCCCGGTTCCGAACCGAAGCGGTTGCCTTGGCTAATTGCCCGTATCCCAGCTTACCCAGTGAAATAGGATCGGGGCCGATCGTGAGCGGATAAGCCCCTCCCTCGTTTCTCGGCGGATTGGCGGACGACAGATCACACGGGTGCGAACCGCGTACAATGGCGCATGTCGCGCACGCCGCCAGGAGGGCGGAGAAAACGCCCCAACCGAGGCAAAAGGCACACCAATGAGCCCACGAACATTGGCGCATCGCGACGACCCTCGACGGCGGCAATGCCTGTCCCCGCAGCTTGAGTAACACAGCCAACGGTGCCTCGCGCCGCTGGCGTGCACGGCCCAACACTCAGAAAACAATCGCGGCTTCGCCGGTCTGGTTGAGTGTTTCGTGCCCACACGCACGGACTCTGCCATCTCAG
>JBMFUH010000422.1:0-6114 GCA_049966735.1 Isosphaeraceae bacterium | reverse complement strand
GCCCCAGCTCTCGTTGCCGACGCCCCAGTAACGAACGCCCAGCGGCTGGAGGTCATCGTTGACTGCGCGTTCGTCGGCGAGGCTCGTCGAGCCCGCCGGGGCGTTGCAATACTCCACCCACTGCTGGAATTCCTCGGGCGATCCCGTGCCGACGTTGGCGGCGAAGTAGGGCTGGACCTCGGAGAGCCTGCAGAAACGGATGAACTCATGAGTACCGAACGTGTTGGGCTCGGTCACCTCGCTCCAGCGACCGAACCGCCTGGGCCTGTGCTGCACCGGCCCGACGCCATCACGCCAATGGTAGCGATCGGCGAAGCATCCGCCCGGCCAGCGGACAACCACGTGCCCTAGCCGCTTCACGTGGTCGATGAGTTGCTTGCGAATGCCGCCCTGGTTGGGCACCTTGGAATCAGTTCCCACCCAGATGCCATCGTAGATTACCCCGCCGATATGCTCGGTGAACTGGCTGTAGAGCGAGGGCTTGATCGCGCCCACGGGCTCGTCCAGGAGCACGTTCACCGCCATCTCCGGACTCTTCGAGTCAGCGCCCAGCGCCGTCAGCCCGGCCACCCCCGCCACGCCCCGCAGAATCTCTCGGCGATTCATGATGTGCTCACTTTGATGAACCTGTTCCCGCCAGTGTGAACGCTAGAGCGTTTTTCGGGTCGATAGCTCACCGTAGTCCCGGCGCGCCGGGAGACGGCCGGAGCATTTGGTCCGCACAGCGGACCCTACGATATTTGATCAGTGCGCAAGCGGACTGTAAACCGCTCTAAGACTGGAGTATATCGAACCTTCCTCGTGGGACAAGATTCCAATCTTGTCATGGGCCAGCCTTCTCTTAAGTTGGAAAAGGACAAGATTGGAATCTTGTCCCACGAGAGGAGAAATCTCCATGGACCGCGAGCAATTACGCCGCCGACATTTGCCTCACCGGGACATGCCCGGAGCGCCCTACTTCGTGACGACGTGTCTGGAAGGGAGCGTCCCGGCACGCGGTCTGTTCGAGCTAAGACGTTATCGAGACGTGCTTCTCCAGCGTCCCAAGCCGGAAAACCTGACTGACGACGAATGGAAGTCTCAATGTTGGAAGAAGTCCTTCGTCCGTCTCGAAAACTGGATTGATGGCGAGCCCGCCAGGCGCGTGCTGGAGAATCCGGACCTGGCGCAAATCATCGTGAACGCGCTCTTTCATTTTGCCGGCGAACGCTACGACCTCCTTGCCTTCGTCGTCATGCCCAGCCATTTCCACTGGCTCTTTCAGCCACTCGTCCCCTGGGTGCAGAGTCTTCCGGACAGCAAGCGATCTCCCCGTGAGCGAATTTCCCACAGCATCAACCGCTTCACCGCCACGGCCTGCAAGCGCGTTCTGAACGACCAGGGGCGATTCTGACAACACGAGTCCCATGACCACTGGGTTCGCGACGCGGATGAACTGGAGCGAATTGTCTCCTACATCGAGAACAACCCCGTGAAAGCGGGTCTGGTCCATAGTCCCGAGGTCTGGCGATTTTCCTCCGCCTGGCACCGCGGGCATACCGGCACGGACTGGGCCATGCCTCTGAAGCGATGAGGCCAAAGCCCTTCGTGGGACAAGATTCCAATCTTGTAAGATTTTTAATATAATCAATTGAAAATTTTATTTGACTTAAGAAGAACAAGATTGGAATCTTGTCCCACGAGTGCAGTCTCACTCTGGCGTGACAATCCGCGGCAAGAGGGCCAGTACCGACGGGCTGGGACGCGGGATGACGTGCGCGGCGCTGAGCTTGCCCAGGGCTTCCACCTCGGTCTTGCCGGCTTCGATGGCCGCCTTGACTGAGGCCACGTCTCCCTTGACGACGACGGTCACGTAGCCGCCGCCGAGCTTCTCCTTGCCCACGATTTCCACGCTCGCCGCCTTGCAGGCCGTGTCGATCGCGGCGAAGACCGCCGTGAAGCCCTGGGTCTCGATGAACCCCAGGGCGAGATTCGATTCCTGGCTCACTGTCTCATCCTCCCGGCCCGCTCCGGCGTCAGGCTCGAAGACAACATCCTGCTGGATTAGCGGATTGAATTCACGAGGCGAGAGAATCGCCTGGAGCGCACGCTCGTTGACTCGCCCGAGCACGTGGCTGGTGACCGACGCCCCCATCTCTTCGGCAATCCCCTGGCCCGCGGCGATGGCGGTCCGGACAGCGGCGACCGGCCCCTGGATCTTCGCACAGACGCCGTAGTAATCGTTCAGCTCGGTCTGGAGGACAGTCACCTCGGCCGACTTCTCCAGCGCGTCCAGGGCCACCATGGACGGAGTCAGCCCCAGGATCTCGATCACGCCCAGCGCCGCGCTCACATGGCGCCTCGCTTGCGTAGTTCATGCACCACGCTGGTGACGATCTGCGAGACGCGATCGGTGGTCGGCTGGCCGCTCCGGGGCGGGCAGCCTTCCGCGGGAGGAGATACATAGCCGAAGTCGGCGAGGATGCATTGCAGTACCCGCTGGAGCGCGCCGCGATCCACCTGCTGTTCGGATGTCATCGGCTGTCGGCTGCGGCCCATCTGGAAGCCGCGCAGTTCCACAGCAGCACGGAAGCCTTCGGGAAAGTCTGTCGAGTAGAGCATCATGTCGAACAGCTCGAGGAGCCGGTACTGCCAGTGGAGGGCCTCTTCATACTGCCCGGCTCGCGACAGATCATAGAGCTTGCGCGTGATCTCGGGCACCACACCGCTGGTGGCGTGGGTCCCACCGTCGCAGCCTACCAGGAGCATCGGCACGAGCACGGCCTCCCAACCCGTGAGGAAGCTGAAGTCGGGACGTAAGGGACGAACCGCGGCGATCAGCCGCATCATGAAGGCCACGTCGCCGGATGAGTCCTTGATGCCCACGATCCTGGGAAACTCGGCCAGCCGCTTGATGGTCGGCACGTCGATGGGGCTGGCGAACATCGGAATGTTGTACAGCGTCACGTCGATCGGACTGTTCCGAGCGATCTCGCGGAAGTACGCGTACACCGATTCGGGACTGAGCCGGTAGTAGAACGGCGAGACGATGGCCACGGCGTCCGCCCCGAACCCGGCGTAGGCCTCGCACGCGGCCAGGGTCTCGTGGACGTTGGCCTCGGCCGCTCCCGCGAGCACCGGAACCCGCCCGGCGGTCTGGGAACAGACGATCTGGATGATCCGCCGCCGCTCCTCGGCCGTGAACCGCACGAACTCTCCCGTGGAGCCGTTGGGATAGAGCCCGTGCACGCCCCGCTCGATGAGCCAGTCGACGTACCGGCGGAGCTCGTCCTCGTTGATTCGTCCCTGGCTATCCAGGGGAACCATGTGGGGCGTGAAAACCCCCTGAATCCTGGCCGTCGTGGTCATGGCTGGATCACCCGGCAGCTCTGCTGCCCACCTTTCCCTGGTATGAAAAGAGCCACCTCTCGGACTCGAACCGAGGACTTCAGCTTTACGAAAGCTGCGCTCTACCGACTGAGCTAAGGTGGCTTGAATCCGTTCCCGGCACGTCGGGAACCGTGGGCGACGCTCGTGGGTACACGCGCCAGGACCGTTGCTAGATGTTAATCAACTTGCGAGGTCCGTTCAACGGGAGATCAAGAGGGTTGTCAGGCCAGGGGGATGTGCCTTAGTGTATCGGAAACCTGGAACGACTGACTTGTGGCGACTACGGTTCGTGGTTCAGTCTTGCTTGGTAGCTGGCTTGCTATCCTGTTCGTTCGGTTGCGGGACCCTCGATGATTCGCAACTTTCTCGTGCTGGCCGTGACCGGGACTTCACTGCTCCTGGCCGACTTCGTCCTCGGACTCCTTGCCGTTGGGGAACCTCGCGGACCACATGACGTCTGGCATGCAATACACTTCTTGTTCTCGATCGTGACGGTGATCGCTCTCCTGGCAGTTCATTCGATCGTCTACACCTACTTCATTGCCACGACCAAGTGGGCCAAGGAAGTGGTTCACGTTTATCAACTGCCGGAGTGGCTGGTCGCCCAGGCCACGCGGAACAAGCGACGGTCGTTCCGGTTCATCTTCGGGTCCATGACCGTGGTCATGATCGCCGCCTGGCTGGGGGCGGCCGCCGACACGCGCGGGGCGGCCTACACGCCCTGGCACCTGGGTGCGGTGACTTTGATGATTGCTTTCAACCTGGGTTCGTTCGGCGTGGAGTACACGAGTATCGTCTCCCACGCCCGGCTGCTTCTGGAGTTGAAAGCCCAGGCCGACGCGCTGCGCGAGGCGCGCTACGGCACCGCGAATGCCCAGGGCGCGGGCGTGGACGCTTGAGCCGGAGAACTGGCCCGTCTGGAATTCCATAACCGAGGAGATCGAGTTCGCCGATGTCGCCGCTGGGGATCGTTGTCCTGATCGTCCTGATCGACCTGCTCGGTTTCTCCGTGGTCATGCCGCTGCTGGCACCATTTGCCAAGCAGTACGAGTTCAGTGACCTGCAAGTCGGACTGCTCTTTTCGGCCTATCCGCTCTGCCAGCTCATTGCCGGTCCGATCCTGGGCCGTCTGAGCGACCGGTTCGGCCGACGGCCGCTTCTCATCTTCAGCCAGGCGGGGACAGCCCTGTCGTTCCTGATCCTGGGCCTGTCGAGTCGGTTTTCCATCATGCTACTGGCACGGATGCTCGACGGAGCCTCGGGGGGGAACATCCTGGTCGCTCAGGCCTACGTTGCCGACGTGACGAAGCCGGAAGACCGGGCTCGGGGGATGGGGCTGATCGGCATGGCCTTCGGCCTGGGCTTCGTGTTCGGTCCGCTGCTGGGAGGGCTCCTGATCGGGCTGCCGGTCTCCGATGCCTGGCGGCTGCGCTTGCCGTTCCTGGTGGCGGCGGGCTTCTCGTCGCTGGCTTGGTTTCTGGTGCTCTTTCGCCTGCCCGAGTCAATCAGCAAGGACTCCCCGACCCGGGAAGCCGCACGGGTGCTGAGCTGGCGCGGACTTGTCGATACGGTCACGCTGCCGGGGATCGGCTCGCTCATCACGCTGGGCTTTCTCTCGGTCACGGCCTTCGCCGCGCTGGAAGGGACGCTCGCTCTTTTCCTGCAGCGACGGATGGGCTGGGGGCCAAGCTCGGCGGCCTTCGCGTTCGCCGGGCTGGGCTTCTTGAGCGCGATGGTGCAAGGAGGGTTGATTCGCCGCCTCGTACCAAGATTTGGCGAGCCTCGGCTGATTGGTTCGGGGATCGTGATCGTCGCCGTGGGCTTCGCCGCCCTGGCCTTGATCTCGACAACACCAGGGTTGACCGGGGCCCTGCTCCTGGTGGGCGTCGGTCAGGGATTGCTGGGGCCTTCGGTCAGCGGCCTGCTCTCCCGTCTCACGCCCGGCAGCGAGCAAGGGGCCGTCTTCGGCGCCTACTCGTCGGCGCAGACGCTCGCCCGGATCATCAGCTACTCCCTGGCCAACGTGCTCCTGACCAGGTGGGACGGAGCACCGTTTGTGTTCGGGTTCGCCGTTTACGTCGTGGCCGGTCTCGTCGCCGCGCTGGTTCTCGGCCACCTGAGCTCCCAGCTCAAACCGAAACCGTCGGGAAAGAGCGTCGAGTCGGTGAGCGCCGAAGGGGCCTTGGACTGAGCGGCCATCGGTCCGCACAGCGGACCCTACGGTGAGTCCTTGAGCCGAAAACGGCTCTAGCCCCCGCCGGGCAGGTCTCGGTCGAGGTAGCCGCCAATCATGGCCGGGTCGGTGTAGCCGTACGTCGTCATCACCCGGACGACGGCGTCGGGGTGGTCGATCACGATCTGAGCGGCCTCGACCAGTGCCTCCGGACGAGCCTTGAGCAGCCGGTCGAGCCAGGACAGGCGGAGCTCTGTTGCCGCGCGGTTTCCCTGGGAAGCGATGAGGTCAACGAGTCGCTGTGCGTCCTTGTTTTCTTTCATTCCCGGATGCGCGGCGACCCAGCGCGCGGCGGCAAGCAAGCCCATCGGATCGGTGCGGGCCCAGTCGAGCGTCTTCTGGTTGACCATCAGGCGATTGATCTTCGGCGGCTGCTTCGGCTCTGGATCGGCTGCATCCAGCAAGAGTTCGAGAGCCCAGGCCCGGGAGACGGCCACCGCGTCCGCCACCGTCGCCACCCTCAGGCCGCCGAGTTGCCTGGGCTCGCAGGCATACCACGGCCGCATCGCGAA
>JBMFUH010000421.1:0-6116 GCA_049966735.1 Isosphaeraceae bacterium | reverse complement strand
GGGTTCCGGGGCTGGCCAAGACCTTGACCGTGGCGACCCTCGCGCGCGTGCTCCACCTCAAGTTCAGCCGCATCCAGTTTACGCCCGACCTCATGCCCAGCGACATCACGGGCACCGAGATCATCGAGGAGGACCAGACGACCGGCAAGCGGAGCTTTCGCTTCGTGCAGGGGCCGATCTTCGCCAACATCGTTCTGGCCGACGAGATCAACCGGACCCCGCCCAAGACGCAGGCCGCACTCTTGCAGGCCATGCAGGAATACCAGATCACGGCGGGGTCGAACACGTTCGAGCTGGAGCCGCCGTTCTTCGTCATGGCCACCCAGAACCCGATCGAGCAAGAGGGAACCTATCCGCTGCCCGAGGCCCAGCTTGACCGGTTCATGCTGTCGATCAACATCGGCTATCCCACGCGGGACGAGGAGCGGCGGATCGTCAACGCCACCACCCAGGTCTCGCAGGAGGAGATCAAGCCGATCCTTTCGGGCCGCGACCTGCTCTGGGTCCAGCAGCTCGTCCGGGAGATCCCCGCCGCCGACCACATGGTCGACTACGCGGTGGACCTGGTCCGGGCGACCCGCCCCAAGGAGCCCGGCGCGCTCGATTTCATCAAGAACTGGCTGGCGTGGGGGGCAGGCCCTCGAGCCGCGCAGTACATCATCCTGGCCTCCAAAGCCCGTGCAATCCTGCATGGCCGCCTGGCCGTTAGCGCCGGCGACATCCGCAGCGTCGTTCGCCCCGTCTTGCGGCACCGCATCTTCACCAACTTCAACGCCGACGCCGAGGGAGTCGACGCCGACCAGATCATCGACCGGATCCTCAAGGCCGTCCCCGAGCCGTCCTACGGTGAGCCGGCCGCCCCCGGCAATGGAGCGGCGAAGCGAACCGGCGCGGGCAAGAGCAAGTAGGGGCCCCTCGACATGAGTATACTGACCGCCGAACAGCGTCTGGAGATCGAAAGACGGGGCCTACGTCCTCATCGAGGACGGGGCCTACGTCGTTCTCAAGTCCGATGTCTATGACCGCCTTTCTTCGGCATGGGAGACTTCCGCCTTATCGCTTGAGGAGCAGAAAGCCGTGCTCGCTCACGCAGGAAAAAGAGCCGGGTGGGACGATCCCGCATTCGACGTCTACAACGACATTGACCCTCGCAGGCAACCATGAACCGTGGCGATGTGTACAGCGCCTTGATGACTGCTTGAGAATGGCTCCGGGGCTCTGACATGTCCTACACCGATTTCTCCCTGGAGACAGCGGAAAAGACACTGGGGATCATGTCCCAGCCGGTCGAGCTTTTCCCGGGACTGGCGCCCCTCGCCGTTCCCGCGTGGCTCCATGACGCGCTCGCCGGCGGGTTGGCGCTGGCGCTGGTCAGCGAGAAGGCGCGCAGCGAGTTCATCGTCGCGCCGATCCTGCTGGCCAGCCGCGAACTGAGCCACAATGCCTTCTCGATCTATTCGGGCCAGAGGCTCGACGTCCAGCCCGAACGGGGGCTCATGGGAGAATGTGATTTCATCCTCGCGGCCGCCCCTCCGGTTCCGGTGCTCCGTGCCCCCATCGTCACGATCGTTGAAGCCAAGAAAAACGATATCGAGGCCGGAATCGGTCAGTGTGCGGCGCAGATGGTCGCGGCCCGACTTTTCAATGAACGGGAAGGGCGCCCGTTTCCTCTGGTTTTCGGCTGCGTGACGACCGGCGAGAGCTGGCAATTCCTCCGGCTCGACGGGTCGATCCTCGGCATTGACCGAACCCGATATTATATCGACAACGTCGGTCTGATCCTGGCCGTCTGGCAGGCGATCCTGGCGCAGTGCGGGGTGGCCGCTTGACTCGCTTGGCCGGCGCGGCTCCCAGCACGTTCCTCCAGATTCTCACCCTCGCAGTTTCGGCCTTGCCGCCTCCTGCTGGAGGCTTTCGAGGAAGCCGTGGACATCGTCCGCAACCGGAGGAGTCGCGGACTCGGCCGTGCCGACTGTCACGGTTTGCTCACCGATTGTCACGGTTTCCTCCGGTCTCGTCCCTGCTGGACTCGTCCCGGCGGCTGAGCTCGTCCCGGTGGCTGGGGCCTGGGCGCGACGATTGGCCAGAAAGACCTCGAGAACCAAGCAAATCAAGACGGCTGCAAGGAACCACTCCCAAAGGCTGATGCCCTCGCGCAGGCGGCTGATCGTCTCGGACAGCTCGCCGGGGCCGTCGCAGACGAAGAGAGGCCGGGTGCCGAACCGGGCCTGGAGATCCTCCTTCGTGAGCGTGGCCGGGTCCGACTCGGCCGGATCGATGTTGACCGCGAAGGCCATTTGCTGGGCTGGCTTGCGGTTGATCAGACGCACCAGGTAGATGCCCGCATCGTGCGTGTCCGCGTAGCGAAAGCCTCCTTCGACCAGGTCGAGCTTGCTGGGCCGGACCGCTTCTCCCGAGGGCCGCACCACCTCGACCTCGGGCTTGCCGGCCCCGGTCTCGGCGCGGTGCTTGCCCAGAGGGACGATAACGGGAGCACCGGCCAGCGCCATCGTCCGCTCTCCCTCGACGCCGGCAAGCTGGAAGGTCAAGCGGGCAACCAGCGGCAGGAAAAGGGGCTTGAGCGGTAGGTTGGTCCAGTCCACGTGCAGGCTTGTTCCCAACAGCAGCACCGAGCCCGCGCCGACCTGCCGCTCGGCCAGCAGTGGCAGGCCATCGTTGAGCTTGATGAGCGCTCGGGCCGCGGTTTGCGAGCCCCAGGTCATCGGGAAATGTTTGTAGATCAAGACCGACTGGTAGAGCGACGCCGGCTCGGTCAAGGGCGCAAGCGCTAGGCTGTCTTTGTCGAGAAAACCGAGATGCCAGCTGTCGACGCCGCCGGGCAAGGGCTGTCTCAATTCCTCGAGCGGGGCAGGCAAGAGCTGCCCCTGGCCCAGCGCGTTCATGGCATTGTACGCCAGCGGCTCCACGTTCTGCCCACACACCCAGACGATATGGCCGCCGGAGCGGGCGTATCCCAGGACTTTCTCGGTCGCCTGGGGCGGCAAGGCCGGCAGGTTGACGCAGAAGACAACCGTCTGGCCCGAGATGTCGCTGGCGGCCAGCATCTCCGCGGTCAAGGTCGTGATCCGGAAGGCCCCGCCGACCGAACCGCCCGGAGCGAGCGCCCGCTCCAGGTAAAACGAGTCGTCGGCCTGGGGCACCTCGTCGCGGCGGGCCTTGACGATCGCCAGGGGAATTTGCTGGTCGACCGTCACCGCGAAGTAAAGATGATTGTCCAGGGGCGAGCCGTCGTCCTCCACCAGCTTCACCTCGCCCCGGTGAACGCCTTCCCGGTCAAGCGTGAAGCGGAAATCATACTTGGCCGTCCCGCCCGCCGCCAGGCTGAGGATGGGGCTGACCGCTTCCCGGGCGCCGTCGATTTGCAGCTCCAGGTGCTTCTGCTGGGGAATGATCGCGGTATTGAGAACCTCCACCGTGGCCTGAAACGGCGCGCCAGCCACCGGTGCCGGGCAGTTGACCGTAACGGTCTGAAGCGCCACGTTGGGCACCGGCTCGCGGTCGACGTTCACCAGGATGACGGGCGCCTCGCCGGGACGCTTCGTCTTGTCCGCGTCGGCATTCTCCGCCGGATCTTTCAGACCCTCCCAGGAAAGCTTCTGGTTGTCGCTGAAGACGTAGATTTCCTTGTTCGGCGTCTGAGCGGCAGCCAGCAGATCGCGGGCCTGTTGCAGCTTTGCGGCCAGATCGGCACGCTCGAAGCTGGGACGGCACTGGTCGAGCGCCTGGCGGACCGTCTCGTGGGTGCGGAAGAGCTGGCCCAGCTCGGGACCGTATGCTCCGCCGGTGGGCAAGAGAGCCACCTGGTCCCCTTGACGCAGTCGCGCCAGCACCTGCTCGGCTCCTTCGCGGGCGGTCTCGAACCGGGGCTTGCCGTTGTCGGTTACGGCCATGCTGGCGGAGTTGTCCAGCACGATCGCGATCGCCCGGGTTTGCCCTCGTCCCCAGAGCCCCGCCAGGCTGGAGATCGCCGGCCGGGCCAGCCCCAGAGCCAGAAGCAAGAGGACGGCCACGCGCACGGTCAAGAGGGATACGTCCTCCACATACTTCCGCCGGCGCGTCTTCTGAACGCTGATCCGCAGGAACCGCAGCGTGCTGAAGCGGATCTCGCGGGCCTTTTGACGGTGGATCAGATGCACCAGCACCGGGACCAGGCCGGCAAGCGCTGCCAGGAGGAAAAGCGGGGCGGCGAAGGTCATATCCGGGTCCGTTTCTCCAGGTAGCGCGAGAGCATGTAGTCGAGCGGCACCGACGTGTCCGCCAGGACGTAATCAAACTGGCAATCCGCGCAGATCCGGCGATAGCGGTCGATGAACTCCTCGATCTGGCGGCGATAGTCGTCGCGGACGTACGTCGGATCGACCTGAATGGTCTCGCCGGTTTCCATGTCGAGGAAGCTCGACGTGTCGCGAAACGGAAACTCGATCTCCGCGCGGTCCAGCACGTGAAAGACGATCACCTCGTGCCGCTTGTGCCGGAAATGATGAAAAGCGCGATCCACGGCCTCGGGTTCGTCGTAGAGGTCGCTGATCAGGATGATCAAGCAGCGCCGTTTGAACCGGTCGGCCAGGCGATTGAGGGTCGCGCCCAGGTTCGTCGGCCGCCCCGGCTTGATCGCTTCCAGGTGATTCATCATCTCATCGAAATGCCGCGGGGAGCCGCGCGCGGGCATGTCCAGCCTGATCTCGGTGTCGAACGAGGTCATCCCCACGGCGTCCTGCTGGCGCATCATCAGGTAAGAGAGAACCGCGGTCAGGTACGAGGCATACTGGAGCTTGGTGATCGATGGAGGCTCGCCGTAGGCCATCGACGCGCTCGTGTCCAGGAGAATCTGGGCGCGGAGGTTCGTCTCCTCTTCATATTGTTTGATGTAGAGCCGATCGGTCCTGCCCAGGATGCGCCAGTCGAGGTGACGGGGGTTGTCGCCCGGGCTGTATTTGCGGTGCTCGGCGAACTCGACGCTGAACCCCTTGTACGGGCTGGAATGGAGGCCCGTGATGAAGCCCTCGACCACCCCGCGGGCCACGAGCGATAGGTTCTTCACCCGCGCCAGCGCCGCGGGATCGAGATAGCGGTATCCGCGGTCGCGGCTCATCGCAGTTGAAACCTCCTGCGCAGGACCCATTCGGTACCCAGGACCCCCACGAACAGCAGCCAGAAGACCCGGGGAAAGTACAGCGGCTGCTCCAGCGAAACATGCCTGCGCTTTTCCTTGCGGTCCAGCGAGTCGATCAGTTGATCGGCCGTGCTGATGTGCACGTAACGGCCGCCCGTTGCCTGGGCGATCCGCCGCAGCATGGCGTCGTCCAGATCCAGCCGATCAAACTCGAGATTCGGCCGCCCCACCTCGACCGATGTCTTCTCGGCCAGGAGAGACTTCGGGTCCAGATCCGCCTTGACCACGATCTCGTAAGTCCCCGCCGTCTTCGGCTCGAACGTCCCCTGGTACGATCCCGCCGAGCCGGGAACGGCCGCCAATGTCACGGAGTCGGCTGCTCCCTTCGGCCCCTTGATCTGTGCGACGACCGCGGCCTTGTCGGTCCCTTCGCCGGTCTGGTCGCGCACCGCCGCGCTGATGGTGATGGGCGATTCGGGCTCGTAGTACGCTTTGTCGGTGCGGGCGGTGATCTTGGCCTCGGCCTTCACGTCCTCGGTCCGGTTGGCCAGCCATCGGATCATCTGTCCCCAGAACCGGGCAAACGGCGACTCCTGCCCCAGCGCCCGGGGAACCTGCTGCCAGTTCCGCGTGGTGTCGCTGGTGAAGACGGCCACGTGCCCCTTGCCGACGGATTGCACGGCCAGAACGGGCATCTTCCCATCGCCCGCGGGGTGAGTTGCCAGAACATGCGCTCCGGCCTTGGCTCCCTTGACGCGGACGCAGCCGTCCAGGGGAGGAAGCACGGCATCCTGGGCGGGTGCGTTGGCCGTCGGGAAAAACTTGGCGATGTTGGCGAAGATCGGATGGCTGCGGCCCTCGGGCGTGAGGACCGGCTGGAACGGGTCGGTCACCTGGCCGATGTTGCGATCTCCCGCGACGACGGGCAAGATGCCCTCCAGTGGCGATGCCCCGTATCCCCCCGGTCCCAACGCGTGATAAC
>JBMFUH010000420.1:0-6126 GCA_049966735.1 Isosphaeraceae bacterium | reverse complement strand
ACGCCTTCAAGCCGGACCCACCGTTGGCCGAGGTTCAGGCGGCGGACCAGCTCCGCATTGATCCTCTGGTAATCCCGCAACTCGGGAACGTTGATGGGAGGTTCATCGGCCATGCCCGGGCCGCCGTCACTTGCCACCGCTGGCCCCTGCCACGACATTGCCTGCCTCCGGGGCGGCGGCGGCCTGGCCGCCCGCCTGGAGGTAGCCCTGATCGTCGGGGATGAGGTGATGGTCGGACGGAGCGTTCTTGGAGAGGAACTCCTTGAGCACGGCCACGCGCGTCACCAGGTCTTGCCGTCTGGCCTTGAGCTGGCCCGTCGGCGATCGGACC
Source organism: Isosphaeraceae bacterium (assembly GCA_049966735.1). Classification (GTDB taxonomy): domain Bacteria; phylum Planctomycetota; class Planctomycetia; order Isosphaerales; family Isosphaeraceae; genus Aquisphaera. The sequence goes on along the minus strand of JBMFUH010000420.1, from coordinate 5,795 downwards.
AGCTCCAGCGACGCGAGCGACACCGGTTTGATCTGGTCGAGGATATCCTGGACCTGGCTCCGCGCCGCGATGGCGGTCGTCGCGGGGTTGTGCAAGAAGCCGCTGTCGCGAACTCCCGGCTGGCCCTCAAACGCCTGATAAATCGGGCCGACCAGGAGCGACGCGAGATACTCGGCCTTGGTCGCGTTGATCGCTTCGACCTTCTCTTCCTTCGCGCCCTTGATCACGGCGTAGTTGGCGACGATCTGGTCGCCGATCTCAGCCGCGAGCTGGGCCGCGGCATAGGCGATCAGGCTGAAATTGTAGCTGGGCACGGCATTGGTGATCTGCATCATGCCCAGGGCATGGACCGCTTCGGCGCGCACGTCGGGGCGGGCCTTGGGATCGGCCAGGATGCGCATCGCGGTCGAGGCCATCTCGGCCGTCTTGGGCGACGTGGGCATGAAGCCCTGGCGCAGAGCGGCCAGCGCCTCCAGCGCCCGGATCTGCACCGGCCAGGGGAGTTCCTTGTGCGAATCGAGATAGGCGGCAATCACCTTGGCGGCCTCGCTGGTCTGCACGGCGGTGAGACGGGCGGTCGAATTGAACCGGACGATGTTGGTGATGCCCCGCATGGCCCAGAGTTTCACCCAGACGGTCTGCTTGGGGTTCTGGATCTCCTGGACGAACAGCTTGTACGCGTTGGGATTGCCGCTTTGCCCCAGCACGATCATGGCCTGGACCCGCGGCACCAGGTGATGCTTGAGCAACTGAGGCAGGTTTTCGAGCAACGCGCTGTTGTACTCGTTCAGAAACCCAATGCTCTTGCTGGAGCGGGCGGCGAAAAGCGGTTCGAGCAGGTTGGTGGTTGCCGTCGAGATGGCCTGCATCGACGGGGACGTCGGGGGCAAATTCGGCGGAGGGTCGATGAGGGCCTGGATATTCCGGGTGTCGGTGAGCTCCGCGATCATCCCCAGCACATACCGGCGAATCGTGGTCTGGTCGACGGGCGCCGTGGGACTTGACATCATCTCCCTGACCTGACCGATCACCTCCCTGGGCGCGACCGGATAGCGCAAGGGGTTGAAGCGTCTGAGGTTCATCACCGCTTCGGCGTTCGGGTCCTGGAAGATCTCCACCGGAGCCATCTTCATCGTCTTCGAAGGGTCCAGCAGCGGCTCGGCCGCAACCTGTTCGTCCTTCTTTTCACCCTTGGTCTGGGCATCGGCGGCCCTGGCCGCTCCCTGATCTCGCCCCGCGGCCGACTTGGCGGTTCCCGGCGGCTGGGCCTGGGCAAAACACCCGTCCGGCAACAGCGGAGAGACGCTCAGAGCCAGACTCAAGACGGCCGTCAGGACCGCGGAAAGGAACCCACTCCGCCCCCCCGGCGAGTACACCTTGACCATGTCGGCAAACCTCGTGAATAGATGCCCGAACTTCGCATCGACCGCAATAATATCAAGCATGCGAATCAAGCAATCGCCCCATCGGTCCCCACCCGTCACCCTCCGGGAGATCGTCATCCCCTCGCAGAGCCGGCTCGCGCCTCGTTCGACCTGTTTGGTGGACGGATGCAGCGTGGGTGATCGAATGATCGGCGAGGTGGAGGCCGCGAAGCCGGATCGCATGTCGCCGCTGGGTAGAGTGCGCGGGGCCGTCAACTCATCTTGAGATATTCCTAACACTTCCAGCAATAAACCACGATCCAACTTACCCCGCTAGCCGCCCCCTGTCAAGTCAACCACTGTTCTTCCGCCACGCGATCGAGTCGCCACGATTTCCACGCTCTCTTTTGACGACGGCCCAGTCCATTTAGTTCCCAGGGCCCGCCAAGAGCTTTCGCGTTGAGCCCTGGCGCTGCCGGGGGGTAAGATGGTGACCGGTTCCGCTCCCCTTCACCGCGCATCCTGGTTCAGACTGCGGAATCGGCACCCCCGAGGAGTTTCACGCAGTCATGATCGAGCGGCATTACCTCTTTCCCGGCGTGATCGAGATGAACTATCAAGCTCGGCGCAGGATGGGGGTCAACATCTATCTGATTGACGGCGGCGCCGAGTATGCCCTGATCGACATCGGCTTCCTGGACGAATTGACCGACGTCCTGGAACTGATCCGCCAACTGGATTTCAGCCTGTCGGCCTGCAAGCTGGTCGTGGCCACTCACGCCGATGTGGACCACGTTCAGGGGCTGGCGCGGGCCCGCGAGATCCTCAAGTGCCCGATCGTCGCCCATCCCGCGAGTGTCGCCGGGCTCGAGGAGGGGGACGAGATCCTCACCTACGCCCGGATCGACGCCCAGGGGATCAAGATCCCCATGCCCCGCTGCAAGGTGGACCGGACCATCGACGAGGGTGACCGCATCCAAGTCGGCGACCGGATGCTCGAGGTCTGGAGCACTCCCGGACACACCGCCGGCCAAATTGCCTTGCGGATGGGCAACTTGCTCTTCTCCGGCGACAACATCTTCCGCGACGGCTGCGTCGGCGTCATCGACGCCCATCACGGCTCGAACCTCGTCGACTTCATCGCCAGCCTCAAGCGCATCCTGGCCAGCGACGTCGACTACCTGCTTCCCTCCCACGGTCCCATCTTCCGCAAGGACGACGCCCTGCTCAAGGCGACCATCGCCCGGCTCGAATCGTACACTCACATGGCCGACTTCGGCACCTGCGCCGTGGACTGGCCACTGCTCGATCAGTGGGAAGACGAGCTGGCCCGGGGAATCACGGGACTTTGAGCGTGCACCGGCACGTCATCGAGAATCTGCCTCCCCAACAGAATCGGAAGAGAAACATATGCCTTGAGACTCTTCAAACGATATCTGAAGATCGTAGTGACTCGGACCTGACAGAGAGAGCGAAGAGCTACCTGAGAATGCTTCTGCGTTTTGGGATGCAGGACTTCGAAGATAGCGTCAAGCACGTGGTGAGAACAGCAGGATGTGCATGCTCAAGATTCTCTGTACGCGAACGAAAGCCATACAAGGACTATGATCTTGGCGAGGAGAAATGCTCGAAGGTAGCGGACCAGTGCGGCATCGCGGCCTTCTTGAAGGAACGGAAGGAACTTACAGGCCGGATCCTGGCTTACCTGCAAGCCCTCGACTCTCACCGGAAGACAGAAGAGCCGCGGAACGCACAGGCGTTCTTGGAAGGCATCGTGGATAACGTGGACGCGGCGACTCGGCGAGATCCATGTCTTCGAGTCGGAGACCTGGTTATCGCCATGGAAAGTGCTGGTATTCCTGACTTCTACACACTTAACGCAAAGGAATGCCGGCATCTTTGCCGCACCCTGAATCAAAATATGATAGTCCGACCGAAGAATCATATTCACGAAGACATAATCTGCCCCAGTGAACAGCGAGATTGGACGGCGCTCATCGAGAGACCCCGTCCTGGGCCAAACCGTCCCGACGAGGCGTGAGATCACCCCCTCTCGATGTCACCGCGCACTGGCGCTCGGAGCCGCGCGAAATGGTGAACTCGGCCACCGACTCTCAGACCCATACGAGGCGTGGACGCCCTCTTCACGTGCTGGCCGATACGAAAAGCGTGTGGCCCGTTTCAGGTTCACAGTCGGCGGAGTCAGAGACCCGCGCCGAACGGGAATTGGGGTTGGTTCTCACTTCAGGCAACGTTGGGAAGTTTGGACCGCGTCTGGCACGGGGTGGATTCATTCATGGAGTGAACTCTGCAAGATTTTTTCCCAACCGCGCCAACGGTTGTGGTCTTGACACCGTACTGTGATGTATAAAGAATGGAGCGATGTTCGACATTAGTTAAACGCCCTTTGATTGAATCTCCAATTCTTCTTCCCTGGCAGCGATCTGGCACACTCGGAAATGGCCCATCGGCAAATACTCAACCGTTTGATCCTCAAGATGTTTCGCGTCCCGTGAGAGTCTGGCTGAGTCCAGGGTTCCGTTGATCAATCGAATTCCGCCGCCATCGGCACTGGAGAGCACGCTCTCCGAATGATGGAACGCGACTTGCATCGCGAGCGTCACGCACGCGATCGTGGTTCACACGTTTTCCCGAGCCTGGTGCGGCACCGGGCTTTTGAACTGATTGGAAAGAGGAGGCGCCTTGATGTCGTTGGGACTTCGTCAACCGATCAACCGTCGAGGGTTCTTGACGGTTGGGACGATCGGGCTGGGCGGGCTGACGTTGGCGGATCTGCTCCGCATTCAGGCCCGAGCCGACCTGAAGAACTATGCGGCAATCGCGGCCAAGGCCGATTCGGTCATCCACATTTTTCTGCCTGGCGGCATCGCGCACCAGGAGACGTTTGATCCCAAGCCGTTCGCCCCGGTCGAGTATCGCGGCGACATGGGCTCCATTCCCACCAAGATCGACGGCGAGCGGTTCAGCGAGACGCTGCCCCAGACGGCCCAAATCGCCCACAAGCTCACCGTGATCCGGTCGATGACTCACGGCGAGGCGGCGCACGAGCGCGGCACTCATAACATGTTCACGGGCTATCGCCCCAGCCCCGCCCTGCAATACCCCAGCATGGGCAGCGTGATCTCCCACGAATACGGCCCCAAGAACAACTTGCCTCCCTACGTTTGCGTTCCCAATGTCCCCAACGTCTACGCGGGCACGGGCTATCTCAGCTCGTCGTTCTCGCCGTTCTCGCTGGGAAGCGACCCGGCCAGCGCGGGTTTCCGGGTGCAGGACCTGAACCTGCCCGGCGGCATCAACGAGGAGCGGTTCGCCAGCCGGCGCAAGGTCCTCGACGCGGTCAACGCCTACTTCCACAAGAAGGAAAAGAGCGACAACATCGCCGCCATGGATACGTTCTACCAGGGCGCTTACAGCCTGATCAGCTCGCCCAAGGCGCGCGAGGCGTTCAACATCGCCGCCGAGCCGGCCAAGATTCGCGATGAGTACGGCCGCAATCCCGCCGGCCAGCGCATGCTCATGGCCCGTCGTCTGGTGGCCGCCGGCGTGCGGATGGTCACCCTCCACTATGGCGGCTGGGACTTCCATACCCAGATCGTCCCCGGCATGAAGAATCAGATGCCCGCTTTCGATCAGGGATTCGCGGCCTTGATCCGCGACCTCGACCGCACCGGGCTGCTCAAGCGGACGATCGTCATGGTCTCCAGCGAATTTGGCCGGACGCCGAAGATCAACAAGGACGCGGGCCGCGACCACTGGCCCAAGGTCTTCAGCGTGGTCCTGGCCGGCGGCGGAATCAAGCAGGGCTACATTCACGGCGCGTCCAACGCCACCGCGACCGAGCCCGACAAGGACCCAATCGGTCCGGAAGACCTGGCCACCACGGTCTACCACCAGATGGGCATCGTCGCCGACAAGGAGCTGATGGCGCCCGGCAACCGGCCCATCGAGATCGTCAAGGACGGCAACGTGGTCAAGGAACTGCTGGCGTGAACTACGCCCCGAGGCAGGCAAGCTGTATCATCGACGGCCTGCTTGCTTCGTTTCGTTGCTTGATTGGAGCGATCTCATGGCGACTCTCAGCGTCGACCCCATTGAGTTTTCTCGCATCATTCGCGAACGCCGGCGCTGCGGCGGTGATCGTTATGACGAGGTCTGGGATGGAGTTTATGTGATGTCTCCTTTGGCTGACAACGAGCACCAGGAATTGGGCTTCGATCTCGGCGCGGCAGTCAAGCTCGGCTTGGGCGCCGCCGCGCGAGCTCGGATCTTCACCGGCTGCAACGTCAGCAGCCGGAGGAGTCGCTGGAAGCGGAACTACCGCTGCCCCGACGTGGCCGTATTCCTTCCCGGCAATCCGGCCGAGGACCGTGGAACACACTGGTATGGCGGGCCGGATTTCGCCGTCGA
>JBMFUH010000419.1:0-6131 GCA_049966735.1 Isosphaeraceae bacterium | reverse complement strand
AAGGCTCATCCGGGATTCCAGGGTGGTGGACCCGCTGGTTTTTCCACAAGTACCTGGCAGGAGAGAAGTTAATGCCAGAGGGACAAGTCTGCCACCCCCGAGCCACAAACATCAACACCACATGAAGTTACAGCTAATCTGTTGAGTTACCACCCCGGAATCCCGGATGAGCCTTGAGGTTTTGGCCGAAGGACCAGGTGGGGAGCCGCACGCCGGTCTTGAGATTCCACAGGTTGACCTTTCCCCAGGCCGAGGCGAGGCGAGGACCGACCCGTCGGCCGAGACGGCAAGCGAATCGACCCAGTTCTCCTGGCGGAACATCCGCATCGGTCGCCCTGTTTCCAGGTCCCAGAGCCGGGCGGTTCGGTCTCTGCTGCCCGAGACGAGCGTCTTGCCGTCGGGAAGGCAGGCGAGGGCCGTCACCTCGCCCAGGTGGGCCTCGGGAGTCGCCAGCCGGTCCTTGCCCGTCTTCAGGTCCCAGAAGTGCAGGGTCTGAGAGCTTCCGGTGGCCGCGAGCGTCCTTCCATCAGGCGAGAATGTAAGCGGCCTATCCATGGAAAAGGAGTCCGTGATCAGGGCAATTCCTTGATCGGATGAAAGCTTCTTCCGAAGTGAGCCCAGTTCCTCCCCGGTCGCGGTGTCAAGGAACGTCAGCGGGCTGCGGTCGCCGATCACCGCCAGGACCTTTCCGTCGGGCGAGAAGGCCGCCGGGATCGTCGCGTAGGCGTTTTTCTGAGGCTTGAACTGCCAGAGCAAGGCGCCATCGCCAACTCGCCAGAGCCGAATCTGAGGCCCCCTAGGATTCGCCTCGCCCGTCGCCAGTATCGTTCCATCGGGCGAGAAGACGAGATCCTCAAGAATTTCAACACCCAGGTCCACCTGTCGCAGCGTCTTGCCGTCTCGTGCATCTCTAACTACAAACCGATACTGGCCGCTGTCCGTCACGACAAGCCGTCCGTCCGGGGAATAGACGATGTGCCTGATGCCCTGGGCCTGGCGGAAGCGAACCGTTCCCAGGCGCATCACCGCGCCTGGCGGCAACGGGTCGCCGTAGCGATCGGTTGTCGGCTTTTGAATGGGCCGCGGCTTCTTCGCAACCACAGGTGCAGTGGCCTTCTGTCCCTGTCCGCCTCCCAACGTGGTGACGGCTTGCCAGGTAGAGTAGCCGCCACCGACGCCAAGACAGAGAACAACCGTCGCGGCTTTGAGCTGGTTGAGCAACATGGCATTCAAGACTCCCCGCGCCAGGGCGGCGGCGGCGTTGCCCGCGACGAACCCCAAGGCGATGCGAACCGTGGAATGGACCAGTGGAATGGGGATGGCCGCCTGTGCATGACCCGCCGCGCCGGCGGCGAGCAAGCCGGCCGGGACCGTCACTCCGCGCCGGCTCAGCCGCTGGTGCAAGCGCTTCCGTGCCCTGGCCAGCCGGCCGCGGATCGCCTTCTCCGAGAGGCCGAGCTGTCGCGCCGCGGCGGCATAGGTCAAGCCTTCCAGGTAGCAGAGCACGATCGGGGCACGCAGGCTCCCGGGCAAGCGGTTGATCTCGTCGTGGAGGATCGACCAATCGTGCTCCTCCTCGATGGGAAGCTGGGTCTCGGAGGTCCGCTCCGCGGCCAGTCGGTCGAGTGCGCGTCGGCGCGCGGCAGTCTGCTTACCCCGGATCGCCACCCGCCGCGCGACCCCGAACAGCCAGCTCGCCACCGAACCGCTCCGGCGAATCGACCTTGCCCGGTTGGCCAGGACAAGAAAGACGGCCTGGAAAGCGTCTTCCGCATCGTGCGCGTTGAGAAGGATGCCGCGACAGACGCGCAAGACCATCGGGCCATGCCGGGTGACCAGCTCCTCGAAGGCCGCCTCGGACGCCTCATCGCGGCGCGAGACCACTTGATCCAGGAGCTCGGCGTCGGACATCAACCCGGCGGCCCCGGAGCTGAACAGCCGTTGCACCTCTCGGATCAGGCCACCTGTCGGGCCTTGCGCCGACCTTGCCGATTTCATGGTTCTCGACCTCCTCGGAGTAGTGCAGCCTCACGAGGGGGCCCTCACGCAATTTCCCCAAAATCGAAGAATCGGCCTGGAGGACCGGCCAGGTCATGCTCCGAGAGCAGCATGTCCGAAGAGGAAGAGCGCGCCCGCAAGCACACTGGCGGCGGGGAGGGTCAAGACCCAGGCCAGGCCGATGCGGTGCAGGGTCCTCGCCTGGACTCCCGAGCGGTTGGCCCACATGGTTCCGGCGACGCCGGACGACAGGACGTGGGTCGTGCTCACCGGCAGACCGCACAGGTCGGCCAGGCCGATGGTTCCCATGGCAACCAGTTCGGCGCAGGCGCCCTGGGCGTAGGTCAGATGGCTCTTGCCGATCTTCTCGGCCACCGTGATCACAATCCGCTTGTAGCCGATCATGGTACCGATTCCCAGGCAGAGCGCCACGCCGAGGACGACCCAGGTGGGAACGTACTCGATCGCCTCCCTCAGTTCTCGCCGCGGGCCCTCAAGCTCGGAGCGAAAGGGGAGTGGTTCCGAGGGCTTCTGCGTTTGGAGCTGACAGTTGAGCTGGTAGATCGTGGCGCGAACCCGCCAGCGCTCCTCGACGGGCACCTCGCGGAGCGACTCCTTGCCGTCGAGTGCGTCGATCAGCGTGTCGATTTCGTGGAGCGCCTCCGAAGTGGTTGTCGGCTGTTGTGCCGTCAGCACGATCTTGAGCCGTCGGGCCGCCTGCTGGGTGTCGCGCGCGCCGGAGCCGTCGCGAACGTTCAAGGCGTAGGTGGTGGGCGAAAGACCGATCAGGACCAGCATGATCAGCCCCATCCCTTTCTGCCCATCGTTCGATCCGTGGGCCAGGCTGACTCCGCCGCAGGTTGTCAGCAGGATCGCCCTGATCCACCAGGGAGGTCGCGCGTCCTGGTCAGCCGGCGGCGGGGCGTAGAGTCCCGGATCAGTGATTGTTTGCTTTGACATATAAAGAATAATCGCAGACAGGACGAAGCCGATCAGGGGCGAGATCAGGAGTGCCAGGCCCACCTCGGCCGCCTTGGACCAGTTCACCCCGCCCAGCAGGCCTTGCCCGGAGAGCAAGCTGTTGGCCATGCCGATCCCCAGGATGGCCCCGATGAGCGTGTGCGAGCTGGAGACCGGCAATCCCAGCCACCAGGTCGACAGGTTCCAGGCCATGCCCGAAGCCAGGAGCGACAGGACCATGATGATCGCGGTCTTCGAGGTGGCGTTGATCAGCAGCTCCATCGGCAGGAGGTGGACGATGCTGAAGGCGATGGCCGTACCTCCGATCATCACTCCCAGGAAATTGCAGAATCCGGAGAAGAAGACCGCCGGCATGGACCGCAGGGTCCGGGTGTAGATGACGGTTGTCACGGCATTGGCCGTGTCGTGAAAGCCATTGACCACCTCGAATCCGAATGCGGCCAGCAGGGCCACCGTGAGGATGACCGCGCGGTGAGGCTCCAAAGAACGAACAGCCTCCAAAAGCTCCAGCATAAAAGAGTTCCACGATGACCGGCGGCGGCCAACCCTCACCGCCAGATGATCTTTGCGAGTCTCCATCGCCTCGCGGGTCGTTCGCGATGGTTTGAGGATGGCCTAACCTTCGATGCGGACGCCCGCCGCCTTGAGGGCCTCGAGCTGTTGGGACTTCGTCGCCTTGGCCAGAGGATTGCCGGCGATGGAGAGCCGCAGATACGGCGCGAACCGCTTGGGACCGGCGGCGTCGGCCTTGACGGCGTCGACCAGCGGTCTCAGGTCCTTGATCGCGTTTCGTTCCAGCATGAGCAACTGTAGCTCGGTTTGCCTGGCCAGCGGGACGAGATCCTCGATCTTGTTATCCTGGAGATCGAGCGTCGACAACCTTGTCACCTTTTCCAGGACGCCGATGCTCTTGATCTGGTTCTTGCCCAGCGACAGGGTCCAGAGCCTGGTGAGCGGGGCCAGCGGCGAGATGTCCTTGATGGCGTTGTTTCCCAGGTAAAGTGCCGTCAGGTTCGTCAAGCCGCCCAGCGGGGCGACGTTCTCGATCTTGTTACCCGACAGCTCGATATACTGCAAACCCTTCAGATTGGCCAGGGGAGTGATGTCCTTGATGGCGTTGCCGGCCAGGTCGAGCGATTCCAGGTTGGTCAAGTCCTTGAGGGGCTTCAGGTCGGTGATCTGGTTGTTGGTCAGCTTGAGCTGGGCGAGGTTCTTGCACTTCTCCAGCCCGGTGAGGTCCTTGATGCCTTTCCCGGGGGCTTCGAGGATGTAGACGTTCTGGAGTTTCTCGTCGGTCAGCTCGACCTTGGGTTCATGTTTCAAGACGCTCCGGATCGCTGCTTCGAGGTTCTTGTCAGCAAACGGCGAGCCAGCCAGGACGGGCGCGGTGAAGGCAAGTGCAACGATTGCCGTTGTAAGAATGATCGGCGCGGGCCGATCGGGTCGTTTGGTCATGAATCGTACCTCGGGCGTGCACAGAAGATCATGGCCCGACGTGCCGGGAATCCACCAGACCGGAGCAGGCGGCACGGAAAGTCTGGGATTCGGTCGCACCGGGAGGTTCCTCTCGATCTCTCCAGGATACGCCACCGGAGCGCTGGAGGAAAGTGCCGGAACGGTTGGGGGCGGTTGGGGCCGTGCCGGTCGCGCTTGCCCGGCGCTTTTCAGTGGAGTATTTTCGTCGTAAGATGGCATTCGAATTTGCACAGAAAATGGCAAGGCCGCCGTTTGCCATCTGCCAGAGCTTGAAGCACCGCCGGTTGTTGCGGTCAGGAAAGATCCCCGATGAGCAAGAAATCTTCAGCAGCACCCTCGCTACCCACCGTCATCGAGGTCGGTTCGGAGACCTTCGCCAGCGAGGTCCTCGACCGGTCGTCGACCGTTCCCGTCGTGGTCGATTTCTGGGCCCCGTGGTGCGGTCCCTGTCAGATGCTCAGCCCGGTCCTGGAAAAGCTGGCTCATGAGTCCGGCGGCAAGTTTGTGCTGGCGAAGCTGAACATCGACGAGAGCCCCGACGTGGCCGGTCAATTCGGGGTCCGATCCATCCCCGCGGTCTTTGCCATCAAGAATGGCGAGGCGATTGATGCATTCGTGGGTGTGCAGCCCGAATCGACGATCCGGCAGTGGATCGAGCGGATCATGCCCAGCGAGGCCGAATCGCTTGCGGCGCTGGCTTTGAGCCTGGAGAAGACCGATCCCAAGGGGGCGGCGGAGAAGTACGCGCGGGCGCTCGAGTTGCAGGCCGACCTTCCCGAGGCCGAGATCGGACTGGCGCGAGTCGCTCTGGCGGAGGGCCAGTTCGACGACGCCGCGGCCCGGCTGGCGACCCTGGAGCGTCGCGGTTGGCTCGAGCCGGAAGCCGAACGGCTCAAAGCGGAGTTGACCCTCCGGATGCAGTCGAAAGGAGCCGGTAGCGTCGACGCCGCCCGCAAGGCGCTCGCGGCTCATCCCGACGACCTCAAGCTCAAGTTCGCCCTGGCGGAAGCGCTGGCTTCCTCCAGGCAATATGCCGACGCGCTAGCCCTTTGCCTGGAACTGGTGGAGCGGGATCGCAAGGGAGTTGGCGAGCAAGCCCGGCAAACCATGGTGGCCATCTTCCAGCTCTTGCCTCCGGGTGACGAGCTCGTCATGGAGTATCAGCGCCAGCTCTCGATGGTGTTATGATCTGGGTTCCGTGGAGTGGGTTCTCCGGCGGCCCTCAGCCTCCGCACTCTCGGCGCTCTCCGTAGAATGGCACATCACCACGGAGACAATGGTTCCGCGCCTCGCGATCATCGGGGGACACCATGACACACATCATGACTCCAGGCCATGTGGTCGAACCGTCAATCTCCTCTCCGGTCTCCGTCCTGGGGCCGGGCGACTGGAAGCATCGCCTGGGCGTCATCACCGAGATGATGCGCGAGATGAGCCTCCAGGACGATCCTCAGTCGATGATCCGGACTTACGGCGAGCGGATGCGCACGATCATGCCGAGTGACCGCTGGCTCTCACTCAGCCGGCGCGGGCTTGATTTTCCCAGGTACCGAATCACGCGCTCCAGCACCTGGGCCGAGGTGCTCAACCCCTGGAAACAGAAGGACCGCTTGCCCCTCCTGGAAGGTGGTCTGCTCGGTGAATTGCTCTACGGCGACGAGCCGAGGATCATCGAT
>JBMFUH010000418.1:0-6141 GCA_049966735.1 Isosphaeraceae bacterium | reverse complement strand
GGAACGCTCTCTGGCGACCCCACGTCTGGATTGCATAATCCAAAGCAACCAAAAAGGTTGCCACGATTACTCCGCGTTGATCAGGTGATCGGCCTGCTGGACTCGGTGCCGGTCGACAGCGTGCTGGGGATCCGGGATCGAGCCCTGCTGGAAACGCTGTACGGAGCTGGGCTGAGAGTCAGCGAGGTGGTCGGGCTCAATCTCGACGACCTGAACTTCGAGGAGCAGCTCGTGCGGGTGCGGGGCAAGGGGCGGCGGGAGCGTCTCTGTCCCACGGGCCCCATGGCGATGCACTGGATCGGTCTCTATATGCCTTTGAGAACTCCCCAAAAAAGCCCCGAACCGGCGATCTTCCTCAACCGCTACGGCGGCCGGCTCACGACCCGCAGCGTCGGCCGCTTGCTGGAAGATCATCTGGCACGTGCGGGTTTGGCGACGACCTCCGCCAGTCCACATACCCTCAGACACAGCTTCGCCACCCACCTGCTGGATCGTGGTGCCGACCTGCGCAGCGTCCAGGAACTACTGGGACACCGAAATCTTACCACGACGCAGATTTATACCCACGTCACGCGAGACCGGTTGCTCGATATATATCACGAGGCCCACCCTCGGGCATGAACATGGAAGAAATGATGCGAGAAGACATGAGGGTCATCGGAGCTGGATACTTAAATCAGCCATCCATCCTCTCGTGCATCAGGGAAGATTCAGGATTTCTCGCGCGTGACGGCGGCTTACGGTCGCGGATCGAGGTCCGGCCCGGTTGTTTCGATGCTTCGTGGGACGTTGATCGCTGGCACGGCCGCGGCGGGAAGTGAACCTGGAGCTTGACGATGTTGCATCCATGACATAGGCGTTTATTCAGAGCGACGTGTGCCGCGACGGGTCCGCCCGACTGATGCCACGACGCGTCGGTTTCGAACTTCACAGGGATGCAACCTTGCGTGTCAACTGCGTCGGTTGCACACAGTCTGGTTGGGGGTTTGGGAGTGCTTCGGTGATGGTTAGCCGCAATCCCGGCCCGACACTCAGGGACGAAGCACCGACCCTGTGCGCTCTCACGCATGATCGTGAGAGGAAAGAATGAACTCCATGCGCAAGTTCCGAATCCTCATCGTCTGCCCGGATCCTCAGGGATTGTCGCTCTTGACGTCCATGTTGAGGTCGCTGGGCCACCTTATCGAGGAAGCTGCCACCGATCGCGTGGCAGTTCGCCTCATGGAGCACAACCCGATCAACCTGGTTCTGGCAAGCGTTGATCCAGGAGACGCCGAAGCCTTGGAACTGCTCACCTACGTGCGCCGGAAGTACCCGGCCGTTCCCGTGGTCCTGATGTTCCCGCGGGTCCATCCTGAACGAGCCAAGGAGGCGCTCCGGCTCGGCGCCTTGGCCGTACTCAAGTATCCGGTCCCGGCCGCGGAGCTCCGCGCGGCCGTGCTCCAGGCCCTGGAACAGTGTGCCACGGAGCCCGTCGAGGCGGCTGCCGCCGGCGGCCCGATACTCGCTTTCCACGTCCCCGCGACCGCCGTGCGCGGGGCAACTCCAGCCTTATCTCAGGTTGTCTCGTCATCCAACCACATGCGGCAGTCCAACGGGTCATTCCCTGCACCGACGATTTCGGGGCGCACCATCGCCGATCCGGTCGACGACTCGAGCCTGCCCGCCAGTGCGAATCACTTCGACGTCGCGATCAGCCCGGTCGCTCCCGCGGCCACATGGTCACACGATGTGGACCTGATCACCGGCGACGCCGGCCTCCGGCAACTCGCCGAGCTGGCCGCCGAGCTGGCGAACGTGTCCGCTCCGGTGTTCATCGTCGGCGAACCGGGAACCGGCAAGACCCTCCTGGCCAAGCTTCTCCACGTGGGCAAAGGGCAGTTCGATCGACCCTTCGCCACCCTCAAGGCCGCCGACCTGGCCGAGACCGAGAGCGAGACGGACGAGTCCGACCCGCCGACGCCCAACCCCGCCACGGCCCAGTCCGAGTGGGCGAACAAGCTTGCTCAGGCGCGGGGAGGAACGCTCTACATCGAGGAAGTTGGCGCTCTGCCCGCCGAAATTCAACTTCAGCTCCTCCGCGAGCTCCAGCTTCAGGACATCGAATCGGCTGCCGGCCACGGGCGGCTGCCCGGGCGCCCCGGTGTCCGGTTCATCCTCTCCACCAGCGAGAACCTCGCCGCCGCGGTCGACCAGGGGAGGTTCCGCCCCGAGCTGTATCACCGGATCGGCGGCCTCTGCTTGATGGTCCCCCCTCTGCGACACCGGGGAGGCGACGTCGAGTTGCTCGCCGAATACTTCCGATCCGCCTTCGCCCAGGAATTTCACAAGGAGGTCGTGGGCTTCACCCGCGACGCCCTCGAGGCGCTGCAACGGCACGACTGGCCCGGCAACGTGCGCGAACTCAAGGGTGTGATCCAGCGTGCCGTGGCGCGGTGCACGAGTCCGCGGCTCACTTCAAGCCATTTGACGCCCATCCTCAACCTCCAGCGACAGTCCAGGACCGCCCCCGCGAGCAACTCCCGCCCGCACGTTCCCATGGGTGTCCGCCCCCTCAAGGAGGCCCTCGAGGAGCCCGAAAAACGGATCATCATTCAGGCGCTGCAAGCCTTCAACTGGAACCGCCAGGAGACCGCCCGGGTCCTCGACATCAATCGAACCACACTTTACAAGAAGATGAAAAAATATGGTCTTTTGATGGATGAGCCGATGTGGATAGGCTGATGCTGGTTGCTGGTTGCCGGTTCCCAGCTCACTGGCAACTGGCAACCGACAACTGTCCACCGCTCAGTCACCGCCGAACCGCGAGAGGTCCAGGTCCGGCAGCATCGCGCCTTGCTCCTGGAAGTTGATGTAAAGCTCGAAGCAGCGCCTGAGGTCGTGGCGGATGTGCCCCATGGGCGCGCTTTCGAGGTAGTGGTGCAGATAGTCCCGGTACGCGGGGTGGGCACAGCAGTCGATGATTCTCCGGGCGCGGACGATCGGTGAGAGACCGCGGAGGTCGGCCAGTCCCTGCTCGGTGGCGATGATCTGGACCGAGTGCTCGCTGTGGTCCACGTGGGAACACATGGGGACGACGGTCGAGATCCTTCCCCCCTTGGCCGTGGACGGGCACATGAAAATCGACAGGTAGGCGTTGCGCTCGAAGTCGCCGCTTCCCCCCAGGCCGTTCATGATCTGGGTTCCGAAGAAGTGCGTCGAGTTGGCATGGCCGTAGATGTCGACCTCGATGGCCGTGTTGGTGGCGATCACTCCCAGCCTGCGGGCAATCCCCGGATTGTTGGAGATTTCCTGGGGCCGCAGGACGATCCGATCGGCAAACTCGTCGAAGTAGTCGTAGAGAAACTTCAGCTTCAGGTCGGTCAGGGTCAACGAACAGGAACTGGCGGCGATCACCGATCCCGAGAGGATCAGGTCGATCATCGAGTCCTGCAACACCTCGGTGTAAACCTTGAACTTGGGAAAGTCGTCGCGGGCCGCCAGTTCGCCCACGACGGCGTTGCACACGTTGCCCACGCCGCTTTGCAGCGGGAGAAACATGGGAGGAATCCGCCCGGCCGCCATCTCCTCCAGGAGGAACCGCGAAACATGCCCGGCGATCTTCCGGCTGGTCTCATCCGGTGGAGCGAAACCTCGGCCGCCGTCCGGCTCGTTGGTGTGAACCACCCCCACCACCCTGGACAGGTCGACCTCGGCGAACCGTCTGCCGATGCGGTCCAGCGGATCGTGGATCTGCAGGGGCAGGCGATAGGGAGGCGTCGGCAAGACGATGATATCGGCCAGCTCGCGAATCCTCGGGGAATGATACGCGTTCAGCTCGATGATCACCCGCTCGGCCTTCTTCAAGAACGTTGGCGCATTGCCGATGCCGGTGGTCAGATAGACCCGGCCGTCATGAGTGATCTCGGTCGCCTCGATGATCGCCACGTCCACCCGGCCCAGGAACCCCTCCATGATCATCTGAGAGACGTGCGATAGGTGCATGTCCACGTAATCAAGCTGACCGCGGTTGGCCAGCTCGCGCAGAGGCACCGAGGTCATGTAGGGCGCGCGCCAGGAGAGCGCATCGGCCAGGCCAAGCCGGTCATCGCAGGCCTCACCGGTCGAGGCGCCGCTCAAGAGACGAATCTGAAACGGCTGGCCCGCCTCATGCAAGGCACGCGCACGCTGGGCCAGCGCGCGCGGCACCGCCTTCGGCGCCCCCGCTGGCGTGAAGCCGCTGACGCCCACCATTGCCCCGTGGGGAATCAGTTCGGCCGCCTCGTCTGGTGTCAGAATCGGAAAACGATGTCCCGTCGCCATGGCTGGAGTCTACCTCGAACTTGCGGGTCGCATTCGCTGGGATAGTCCTTGGTCCTTGGTCGAAATCGCGGCTCCCCGCGCGGGACCAAGGACAGCGAGCGAAGTGAGCGGAACGACCAGGGACTAAGGACCAAGGACTCGCCGCGCGGCAAGGGCATGGAAACGCCGCCGCCTCGGCTTGCTGGAGCAAGGGCCTGGCTTCGCCCTCAGGTCTTGATGACGTCGCGAACCGTTCCGCCCGCGGGAATCATGGGCAGCACGTGCTCCTGGTAGGGAATGAGGACGTCCAGGATGAACGGCCCCGGGTGAGCGATCATCTCCTTGAGACCATCGACGACCTCCGACTTCGCTCGAATCTGCCGGCCGGCGATTCCGAAACCGCGAGCGATCTGGACAAAATCGGGGTAGATGAAGTCGGGCACTTCTCCCTCGCCCTGACCGACCGCCTCGGGCAAGTGGACCGGTCCCAGGTACGTGTGGGCCCGGTTCCCCTCGTGGAACCGGTCTTCCCACTGGACCACCATGCCCAGATGCTGGTTGTTCAGGATGATGACCTTGACCGGAAGCTTCTCGCAGTACAACGTCGCCAGCTCCTGGATGTTCATGAGGAAGCTGCCGTCGCCATCGATGTCGACCACCAGTTCGCCCGGGAACGCGGCCTGGGCGCCCAAGGCCGCCGGCAGACCGTAACCCATCGAGCCCAGCCCTCCCGAGGTCATCCAGCCTCGAGGGCGTTTGAACCGGGTCCACTGGGCCGCCCACATCTGGTGCTGGCCCACTCCGGTGGACATGAGGAACTCCCCATCCGTCAGGTTCGAGAACTGCTCGAGGACGTACTGGGGCATGATCACATCGTCGCGCTGGTCGTAAGTCATGGGTTCGGCGGCGCGCCATTCATCGATCTGCTGGTGCCAGGCGCGCCAGTTGCCCCGCCCGACCAGGGGAATCATCGCCTTCAAGAACGCCTTCGCGTCCGTATGAATCGGGATATGGGCGAACTTGTTCTTGTTGATCTCCGAGGCGTCGATGTCGACGTGGACGATGCGCCCGTGCTTGGCGAACTCCGAGAGTTTGCCGGTCACCCGGTCGTCAAAGCGCACACCCACGGCCAGGAGCAGGTCTGCCTCGTTTACGGCATAGTTCGCGTAGATGGTGCCATGCATTCCCAGCATGCCGAGCGAAAGGTAGTGGTCGCTGGGAATGGCCCCCAGTCCGTGCACGGTCATGGCCACGGGGATGCCGGTCTTGGTGGCGAACTCGCGGAGTTCTTCATAAGCGTTGGAGGCAAGGATTCCTCCGCCGCAGTAGAGGATGGGCCGCTGGCACTCACCGATGGCCGCCAGGACCTCGCGGATCTTCTCGGGCGCTGGCGGCGGGGGCAGCCGGTAACCGGGCAGGTCCATCGCCACGTCATAATCTGGACGGGCAACCAGCGTGTTCTGGATGTCCTTGGGAACGTCCACCAGTACCGGGCCGGGCCGACCCGTACTGGCGATGTGGAAGGCTTCCTTCATGATCCGGGCAATGTCCCGGGCGCTTTGCACCAGGTAGTGATGCTTGGTGATCGCCCGGGAGACCTCGATCATCGGCGTTTCCTGAAACGCGTCGGTGCCGATGACGTGCGTGGGAACCTGCCCCGTGATGGCGATCAGCGGAATCGAGTCGAGCTTGGCGTCGGCCAGACCGGTCACGAGGTTAAGCGCTCCGGGTCCCGAAGTCGCCATCACCACCCCCGGCTTGCCGCTCACCCGGGCGTACCCCTCGGCTGCGAAGATGCCCCCCTGCTCGTGCCGCGGCAGGATGGTCCGAAGCTGGTCGCGATACCGGGTCAGGGCCTGG
>JBMFUH010000417.1:3443-6154 GCA_049966735.1 Isosphaeraceae bacterium | reverse complement strand
GCCATCGACAAGGGGCTGAACGTCTTCATGGAAAAGCCGACGACCGTCGACGGGCCCAGCACCAGAAAGATGCTGGCGCTTGCCGATCGCGCGGCGAAGAAGAACCTCAAGGTGGGCGTGGGCCTGATGTGCCGCCACTGCGACGCCCGCAAGGCCCTGCTGGAGCGGATTCGCGACGGCCAGATCGGCGAGATCACCTACCTCAAGACCTACCGTCTGGTCGGCCCGGCCGGTTTCACGGGGCCGAAACCGCCGGAGCTGACCGAGCTGCTCTACCAGGTTCAACGGTACCTCAGCTTCTACTGGGCCAGCGGCGGCTTGGTGCACGACTTCACGAGCCACAATATCGACGAATGTTGCTGGATGAAGGGCTCGTGGCCGGTGCGCGCCCAAGGGTCGGCGGGCCGGTACTACCGCGACGACGAGGTCGATCAGAACCTCGACCATTACTCGGTCGAATTCACGTTCGCCGATGGCACGAACCTGTTCATGAACGCGCGGAACATCCCCGGCTGCCACGGTGAGTTCGCCAGCTACGCCCACGGCACCAAGGGCTCGGCGGTGATTTCCACCTACATGCACACTCCAGCGAAGTGCCGGATCTACAAGGGGCACAACTTCGTCAAGAGCGACCTCGCCTGGGCCTTCCCCCAGCCCGAGCCCAATCCGTATCAGCTCGAGTGGGACCACCTGATCAAGGCCATCCGCGAGGACACGCCCTACAACGAGGCCAGGCGAGGCGCCGAGGCGAGCCTGGTGCAGATCATGGGACGCATGGCATGCCACACCGGTCAGGTCGTGACCTGGGATCAGGCGCTCAACCACAAACAAGAATTCGCGCCCGGGCTCGATCAACTCACGATGACCTCACCCGCGCCGGTGCATCCGGGCAAGAACGGGCGTTATCCCATGCCACAGCCCGGCCTCTTGTCCGATCGGGAGTACTGAGGTTCCCAAGACGGAAGAGACGATCGATAGGCCATCGATCTGGCCTGGAGGGGACGGCGGAAATCTCCGCCGCTTCTCCTCCCTGGGCGAGGGGTATACACTGAATGTTGGATGTCCTCCCCAATGTTCCAGGCCCCGGCGATCATGTCCCGATTTCCTGACGGTCACGAAAACGGCTCCCGATTTCGACACTTCAGGAC
The DNA here is from genome assembly GCA_049966735.1 of Isosphaeraceae bacterium. Taxonomy (GTDB): domain Bacteria; phylum Planctomycetota; class Planctomycetia; order Isosphaerales; family Isosphaeraceae; genus Aquisphaera. The sequence continues at coordinate 5,006 of JBMFUH010000417.1, read as the reverse complement.
CGATCGTCTTGGGTCGAGGACCGTGGGATCATTTGCGCTCCCCCCGGGCAAGGAAAACGGGCATTCCGGCCGGAGACTGGTGGTCGTGGCCTGTGGCACGATCCTCGTACTCTGGGGAGCGTTGTATCTCGTGTTTCGGGACTGGCGAGCGCGATACCGTGAGCGGGCTCGTTTCGGTGCGACCCAGGTCGCGCCGGTGGTCGATTCCCTCACCAAGATCAACCCGGCGGGCGTGGACGCCCGGGCCTGGCGGGAGGCCGTTCGGGAAACGCATGAGATGCTCGTGTCGGTCACGGCGGCCAACCTGCTCGACCTGAAGCAGATGGAAGCACTTCGTGATGAGTTGAAGCAGGCCGTCGAGCGAGCTAGGAACCACCCTGAAACGGCTAGGGACGAGCTCGCGCGGATCTGGAACGCCATGGCCGACCGTGCCGGGTTCGTGCTTCAGGAGGGAACTTCCGGACGTAAAAGAGGCCATCCGCGGCCGGCAATCTTGCCACCCCGGCTCGAGAAGAGCAAATCGCCCTCGCTCGATCAAAATCCTTCCTCCAGCATCAAACCTGTTCCGGCGTCCTGACCCCACCTGACCCTGAGCGCCTCGGCCAGTGACCGGAACTGATCGATGCTGAAGGACTCGGCCCGGGACCGGCCATCCAGACCAAACGAAGCCAACCAGCCATCGACCTCGCTCTTGGTCCACCGGTCTTTCCAGATGTCCGCCAGCACATGCCTCAGGTTTTTCCGCCGGTGCAGGAACACCTTGCGGACGAAGGCGTGGAACCACGCCACATCCAGTCCAGCGCGTCGCTCTAGGTCGGGCCGGATCAGGACGACCGCCGATTCCACCTTGGGGCGCGGCCAGAAAACGGAGGGCTGAAGCACCCGGACGATCGCGCACTCGGCCAGGGCCTGAACGATGACCGAAAGCGCACCGTATGCCGAAGAACCAGGAAGCGCGATCATCCGATCCGCCAGCTCGCGCTGGATCGTCACGACCATGAGCGCGGGACAAAAGAGTGGATCGACCAGCAAGTTGGCGATGATCGGAGTGGCCACGTTGTAAGGGAGGTTGGCGACCAGCTTGAAAACCGGCCGAGGTGACGAGGCGAGGAGTGCTTGGATGGTCTCGGCCAGGGTTGGATCAAGCGCGTTCTTGCTGGCCAAGGCATCGACGTTGAGCACGCGGACATGAGAAAAATCCGCCACGGCTTCGCTGGTCAGCCTGGCCAGGGCCGGGTCCAGCTCCACCGCGACCACCTCCGCGCCACGGCCGGCCATCAGGGTGGTGAGCGCCCCAGCGCCCGGCCCGACCTCGAGAATCAGGTCGCCCTCGCCGACTCCGGCCGTCTCGACGATGAGCTCGTGAATGTTGAGGTCGATCAGGAAATTCTGCCCCATGCGGTGCCTGGGGGAGATGCCCCGCTGGGCGAAGAGACCGCGAAGATACGATTGCGTTTGGCGTGGCATGGTTTGTGGGGGAATCCCTCGCAAAGGCGTCGGGGAGTCTCTCGCAAAGAAGTAAAGGGAGTAGGCAGAGTGAGTCAGTCCAGCTGGCGACTCGTC
>JBMFUH010000417.1:0-3343 GCA_049966735.1 Isosphaeraceae bacterium | reverse complement strand
CAAGTGGTGACGGAGTCTCTCGCAAAGGCGCAAAGCTCGCAAAGAAGTAAAGAGAGTAGGCAGAGTGAGTCAGTCCAGCTGGCGACTCGTCCAAGTGGTGACGGAGTCTCTCGCAAAGGCGCAAAGCTCGCAAAGAAGTAAAGAGAAGGAAGAGCCACTCAGTCAAGCTTGTTGACGATGCGCACGATACCGTCCTTGATCAGCTCGACGTTGAAGTTGATCAGAAGGCCCAACTTCAATCCACTTAGCTTCAAGTAGGTGAGCAATTGCTTCTTATGGACGGGCGCAAGCTCCGCGACGGACTTGAGCTCGACGATCACCTTCTCTTCCACGATCAAGTCGGCGCGGAAGCCCACATCAAGAACCACGGTCTCGTAGACGACGGCGATCTCGTGTTGTCGAGACGTCTTCAATCCTCGTTGCTTCAGTTCATATTCCAGCGTCACGAGATAGACCGACTCGAGCAATCCTGGCCCTAGAAGTCTGTGGATCTTGAGCGCAGCATCCACAATCTCCCGAGCAATCTCATTCTCATGCATTCTAGTATCTTCTCTCCTTTGCGAGCTTTGCGCCTTTGCGAGAAACTCCCCCGAGTCTTTGCGAGAAACTCCCCCGAGCCTTTGCGAGAAATTCCCCCGAGTCTTTGCGAGAAATTCCCCCGAGTTCATTTTCCCATCAGCTTGGCCACATGCTTGGCAAGGATGTCGGTTTCGATGTTCACACGGTCGCCGGGCTTGAGCAGGCCGAGGGTGGTCACGGCCAGGGTATGGGGGATGAGCATGACCGAGAATCCGTCGGGCCAGATATCCACGACCGTCAGGCTGACGCCATCGACGGCGACCGACCCCTTGGACACCAGGAAACGGGTCCAGTCCGGATCAAGAGTGAAGGCGAGGAATTCCCACTCTCCCTCCTGACGGCGTTCGCGGAGGGCGGCGGTGGCGTCAATATGTCCCTGGACGAAATGGCCGCCCAGCCGATCACTGACCCGGAGCGGGCGCTCGAAGTTGACGCGGTCTCCCGGACCTTTTACGCCCAGGTTGGTCCGGAGCAATGTTTCGGGACCCGCCTGGACCTCGAACTGTTCTCCTTTACTGGCGACGACCGTGAGGCAGCAGCCGTTGACGGCGACACTATCACCGATGGCGAGCCCTTCCGACAGCCCGGGCCAGCTCAAGATCAGCCGCTTACCTGCATTCTCCTCAATGACCTGATCCACTCGACCCAGCACCTCGACCAGCCCTGTAAACATACGTGCATTCTCCTTGCTTGGAAGTACCAGAATTCATCTGGCGCGGTGTGGGAATCCCGTCAGGCTCCGTCAGACAAAAGCACCCAAGACAGCTTGAGCCGATCCTATCATTCTGGTCTTCTCACTTCTCGGTGTAGCAGGAAGATCATCTCAGGGGCATCGGGGAAAACCCGACACACCCTACCCGAATGTCATACCCCGTGCCAAGCACCGCTCACGCCGAGTTGATTGTGTCATGGAACAGCACGGTTTCTCGACATACCTTCACCGAAGTCTGCTGTATGCCCCACTGGAACAGCCTATCATACATGCAGTGAAGCACTCACATCAAATATTAACTTATTATCATCATATATCTTGGCACGCGATTTGCACTTATCTCGTGATCTCGAGCGCCATGTTCCAGAGCGTTTGGCTGGCGGCCGTGGCTGCCTCGGTCCCGAAGGCCGCTGGGCCAAGGGCCAAGGTCGGCGGCACGGCGGCACGTCTCTGGCTGTTGTCCTTGTTACCTTCCCGCATGAGTCTTCGCCAGATTCTCCCCAAGTCCAAGGAGCTGCATCATGCAACAAGAGATCCGCCACCCGCGGCCTCGACTTTGGGTTCGAGTGAGGGACCGTCGAGCCCACAATCGACTCCAACTCGCCGTGGAAGGCTTGGAGGAACGGTCTCTCCTCTCGAGCGGACTGTACCTTCCCAACCCGGCCATCGGGGCCCTCCCTCCCTCCACGCATCAATCGCATGTTTCGGTTCACCACCTCGCGCATCATGTCGCACCGCGGCACCGCGTCCGCCCGGCTGTGGCGCACCCCTTTCGCGAGCGGTTCGTGCGCAGCGCCTATCAGCAGATCAACCTGGTCTCGGACTTCCCGGTCGGCGTCGAAGGCGTCAACGCCAAGGTCCAAGACCCGCATCTACTTAATCCCTGGGGCATGGTGATCAACCCGCACGGGCCGTTCTGGGTGTCGGACCAGGTCACAGGTCTCTCCACGGTCTACTCGGTGGGCCCAACCCCAACTAACCCCTCGAACGTGGTGACCACGGACTCGCTGGCCGTTACCATCCCCCCGGCCATCTCGCAGCCGTCGCTGCCCACGCCGGGCTTCCTTCCCCTGACCGGCCCAACCGGCATCGTCTTCAACAACACGAACAGCACGAGTGACTTCATGCTCAGCGACGGGAGCCCCGCCCTGTTCATTTTCTCGACCCTTGACGGCCAGCTCGCGGCCTGGAACGGGGGCTTGTTCGGCAAGCCCGCTGAGATCGTGGTGCCGCACTCGGTGGTGCCCACCGAGGAGTTCACGGGATTGACTCTCGGCAGCAGCGGCGGCCAGAACTATCTCTACACCGCCGACCCCCGGTTCCCCAATGGCATCGACGTCTTCAACAACAAATTCCAGATGGTCACGAATCTCTCGCCCAACCAGTTCGTCGATCCCAGGCTGCCCGCCGGCTTCTCCCCGTACAACGTCCAGGCTCTGACGGTCCACGGAGTGCAGCAGATCTACGTGGCCTACATCACGCCAGCCAGCGGCGGGGGTTATATCGGTGTGTTCAACACGGACGGAACCTTCGTTCGCCAGTTCGGCAACCCTTCGCGCGGGCCGCTTCAGGAACCCTGGGGCATGGTCATCGCTCCCTCCGATTTCGGTCGGTTCAGCAATGATCTGCTCGTGGGCAACTTCGGCGACGGTCACATCAGCGCCTTCAACCCCGTCACCGGCCGGTACATGGGGCAGCTTACCACGGCGCGGGATCAGCCCATCGTGATTCCGTTCCTGTGGGCGCTTAACTTCGGCAACGGCAACGGCAACGGCGGCGGTGCCGCGAACACCTTGTACTTCACCGCCGGCATCGCCGGCCAGTACCACGGCCTCCTGGGGGCAATCCAGACAGCGAGGCTCTAGGCACACGATCCGTACGGCCCTTCCACGCCGTTGCACAGATGCGCAACGGCGCGCGTGACTTACCCATTGTTGTACAACCGTTTCCAGTCGCGACGGTAGGTGCCTTCCAGCCATCCTGCGCGGTTCGGGCCTGGCAGGAGGCGACCAACCAGGCAATATCAGGCCTTTAGCCCGGATTATTCAAATA
>JBMFUH010000416.1:0-6160 GCA_049966735.1 Isosphaeraceae bacterium | reverse complement strand
CCCCAGACCAGGAAGCTGTCGTTCCGGGGATACATGAGCAAGACGGACTTTGACCGGATTTCCCAGCTCACCCGGGACTGGTCGTTTCGTCGCAAGCTTGAAGAGCTGTTTCAAGTATGTACTCCCGAAGATGACCCTCTGGCCAAGAGAAGCCATGGGTTTTTCTCGCTGTTCCGCAAGCGCTCCGTGCCGACATGACATGCCGGCGCTTTCTTGGGATCGAGGATGGGCCGCGGCATGAAATCGAGCCGCTCCCGGCCGGACGCCGCTTTCGTCCGCCGCGGCTGGCGCCTGACCACTCCCGACGGTTCGAAGCCGGGGGGCTCTTCAGGTTGATCTTCCTCAAACCTCTGACGGCCGTTCTATCTCGGCCCCTCTGGCCTGGCATCCTCGCCTGCTGCACTGTACGACGAGGGAACGGAGCTGACGAGGCGGTGGCCCTGTGGGGTCTCCAGGTTTCGTGAGCCTCCGGCTAAGGGCCCTCGACTGCTTGCTCCCCCTTCCATAGAATGAAAGCATCTCGCTTCCCCCATTCCATTCCCGTAAGCGAAGGGGGTTGCAATGCTAGCGGCAGTTCATCAGGAGCTGGCCTTCCCGAAGGTCGAGGAGCGGTTTCCAAAGGGTGAGCTCACGAATTCACAGGCCGACGCGTTTCGCGAATTCCTGGATCGTGTGCAGCACGAGCTGTTCCGCCATCGTGTGATCACCGATAACGCCTATACCCACTGGTTCCGGGATGGGCAGGCGTCCCACGCCGGGCTGAGGCATTTCGTCCGTCAGTTCTCGGTGTTCTCCAATCAATTCCTGGTCGCGGCACTGCTCCGGGTGATTGAACCAACAACGCCTTGCACGCACGGGAGGTAAGGAGCATGTCTTCGGCTGCGTTGGTGCCGCGCCGCATCGACCATGTACGGATGTTCGTCGGCAATGCGCGACAGTCGGCCTATTTCTAGTGGCTCGCGGAGCACGTCCGGCCGCGCCGCCTCACACGCTGGAAGACGAGTTGGGCATTCTCGACCTGGCGGAGATCCATGCCTATGGGGACACAACGCACACGTTCGTGAACCGTTCGCGGTACTGCGGCGTCTTTGCTCCCGGGTTCCGTCCCCTGGATCCAGACCGCTACAGCCCTCGCACGTTTCATCCGGTCGGCCTCAAGGCCATCGACCACATCGTCGCCAACGTGGAAGAGGGCAAGATGGGTGACTGGGTCGACTATTACAGCAAGGTCATGGGGTTCTCGCTGCTGGTCAGCTTCGACGACAAGGACATCAGCACGGAGTACTCCGCGCTCATGTCCAGGGTTGTCGCCGACGGTCGTGGGCGGATCAAGTTCCCCATCAACGAGCCGGCCAGGAGCCGGTGGCGGTCCCAGATCGACGAATTCTTGGAGTTCCACGGCGGTCCCGGCGTGCAGCATATCGCGCTGGCCACCGGCGACATCGTGGCGAGCGTGCGGGCGATGGCCGCCAACGATGTTTCGTTCCTCAAGGTCCCGTCGACCTACTACGAGATGCTCCCCGATCGCGTGGGCACGATCCGGGAAGACCTGAGCAAACTGGCCGAACTGGGCATCCTGGTCGATCGCGACGACGAGGGTTACTTGCTGCAGATCTTCACCAAGCCGGTCGAGGACCGGCCGACCCTCTTCTTCGAGGTCATCCAGAGACGCGGAGCCAAGAGCTTCGGCAAGGGGAATTTCAAGGCGCTGTTCGAGGCCATCGAACGCGAGCAGGCGCGGAGGGGCACGCTCTGACCGCCGTATCGTGGCAAGCAAATGCTGAAGAATCCTCCTGTCAAGCTCGAGCGGAGCCGGACGATTCCTTGATGCGATATCCACTGCCCAGAGTTGCCAGCATCCGTGATTTTTACTCGTTCGAGCAGCATGTGGCGACATGTCGCCGCCATCGCGGGCTCGAGATGCCTCCACAGTGGTATCGCCAGCCCGTGTTCTATTTCGCCAACCCCACGGGCGTCGTGACTCACGACGCCAACGTTTGGGCGCCGGAAGGGAGCCGGGAACTGGATCACGAGCTGGAGTTGGCCTGCGTGATCGGCCGCGCCGCGCGTGAGCTTCCCGCCGACGATTGTGCCCTGAGCTGCGTGCTGGGGTTCACGATCATGAACGACTGGAGCGCGCGCGACCTCCAGCGCGAGGAGATGGCCGTGGGCCTGGGGCCGAGCAAGGGCAAGGATTTCGCGACCTCGCTTGGGCCCGAGGTCGTTTCCTGCGACGAACTGGCCGATCGTTACCAGGGAGGCCGGCTGTGGCTTGAGATGACGGCAGCCGTGAATGGCCGCGTTTTCTCGCGCGGCAACTCCGGATCGATGTACTGGACCTGGCCCCAGATCCTGGCCCATGCCAGCCGCGACACGACGCTCCAGCCTGGCGACGTGCTAGGTTCGGGCACGGTTGGCGCCGGCTGCATCCTCGAGCTGACGCCCGACGCCGTCGGCGGCTGGCTCAAGCCGGGCGATATCGTCGAGCTACAGATCGAACGACTCGGCACCCTGCGCAATCGCATCGTGCCCCATCCTTGAATGACCCGATCCTGGAGCGAAGCCCATGCCCCCCTACCTTCGACTTGGCTCGGTGCCCCGCAAGCGGCACACGGCACACCCTCATCAACCAGGATTCAAGAACGAGGGAATTCATTACGAGGAAGTGGTCACGCTGGCCGGATTTTCAAGAGCTTAGAAACTATCCGAGAACGCCGTTTCGGCGTCCCGAATCCCTGGAGAGACAAGGGGTTACGACCGTTCTCGGATAGTTTCTTATGGCCTGGTCTATCATCTCCGGCCCCCGACTCCCGTGGTCGTCTTCTCGCCAATCTTGCGGCGCGACGGCTCCCGGAAGGACACGCTGAGAAACCTGGAAGTGATTCCCGAATTCGTCCTCAACGCCGCGGTCGCGGATCTGGCCGAGCCGATGAACCTGACGGCCAAGGAACTGCCGCCGGGCCAGAGCGAGGCCGAGTTCGCCGGCTTGGCCCTCGCGCCGTCGGTCAAGGTTCGTCCCCCGCGCGTGGCGGCTTCACCCGCGCAGATGGAATGCAAGCTGCACCAGATCATCTCCATCGGTCAGGGACCGATCGCGGCCAACCTGGTGATCGGCGAGGTCTTGTTGCTTCATGTTGACGAAGCCGTCCTCGATCCTGCCGGTCAGATCGATCCCCGCAAGCTCCGGACCATCGCCCGCCTGGGCGGAGACTATTACTGGCGGAGCACCGATCTCTTCGAGATGCACAGGCCGTGAGGATCGTAGGGTCCGCTGTGCGGACCAAATGCCCCAACGGTCGGTCCGCACAGCGGACCCTACGGGGAGCCATCGACCCGAGAGCCACTCTGGCCCGAGTACCAGGATCGCTCGGCGGCGCCGGCCTGATCAGTCAAGGTCTTCTTCTCCCTCCTGCTGCCCGGGTTTCTCGCCCGGGCGGCCGGGATAAGGGATTGCGCCCTTGTGCACGGAGTACCAGATGATCCGGTTCAGCCAGTAGGGGTCGGGGGCGTCGATGTGGCTCCAGTCCAGCTCCCGCGTCTTGTCCAGCCAGTACCGGTCTTGCGCGTTCATGGCCGCCCGCTTGGCGGGGTTCCGCTCGTCCAGGGGAATGTTGTTGGGCGCGGCGTGATACGGCGTCAGGTCGAGCGTGTTGGTGAAGCAGGTCGTGATCGGTTCGGCCAGGGCGTCGAAGCGGTTCATCGGGTCAAGGCCGAGAATCATCTCCATCGAGCGAATCATGCTGGTCTGAGCATAAAAGTGAGAATCCACAAATCCGCGCCTGGTGTACGGGCTCAGGGCCATGAACACGGTGCGGTGGCCGTCGACATGGTCCGGCCCCGACTGAGCGTCGTCCTCGATGACGAAGATGCAGGTCTCCTTCCACTGGGGGCTGGTCGAGACGGCCTCGACCACGCGGCCCAGCGCCAGGTCATTGTCGGCCATCATGGCGCGGGGGGTGGGGTAGTCGGGATTCACTCCCTCGGAGTGGTCGCAAGGGAGGCTCATGATCATCAGGTCCGGGACCGCATCGCGTTTGCTGAATTCTTGATATTCTCGGATGAACACATCGGCACGTTGCTGGTCGCTCATGAGCAGGGGCCAGTAATGGACCTCGCGGTTGATGTAGGGCTTGAGCGAGGGGACGCGGGTGTCGGCGATCATCTTGAACTTGCCGGCGCGCTCTTTGCGGTCTTCCCAGACCTCGAACCAGTTCTTGGGCCGGGGCTCGATCCGGGCCAGGTCGTTGTCGCAGAATTCGCCGTAGACGCGAATGGTCTTGCCCTTCTTGATCGCGGCGTCCCAGATGGCTCCGCCGCCCGAGATGGCCATGCCGTCGTCGCCGTCGTCGGGATAGGTTCGCGAGTAGCCCACGTAAAAGTGCTCGAGGTAGTCGTTGGCGATGCACTGGGTGGCCCAGGCGTGGCCATCGGCGCTGTTGGTTCCGGAAACGTAGCCGTTGTCGAAGAGGGTGAATTCCTGGACGATCTTGCGGTGGTTGGGCATGACGTTCTCGCCCAGGCTGCACAGCTTGGGGTCGCCGTTGCCGATGGGCAGGTCGCCGAAGATCTCGTCGTACGTCCGGTTCTCCTTGATGATGTAGAGAACGTGCTTGATTCCCCCCCGGTAGACCTTGAGGTCGGGCAGTCCCGGATGGGAGTTCCAGTGGTTGTTTCGCGCCACCAGGGCCGTTTCCTTCTCGAGGTCCGCCGCGAGATCGACCACCGTGACGGTCCCCTGGAAGTCGTGGGCGTTGCCCGGCTTGCCCAGGATCGTCTTGCTGACCGAACCGTTTCCCTTGGTGGAGAGGACCAGAGCCTTGCCGCCGTCGTGGCTGAGCGTGATGGCCGTGGGGAAGAACCCGGCGTGGTGAAAGCCGCGAACCGCGCCGGAGTCGAGGTCGACCTCGGCCACGGCGTTGTCGCCGCCATCGGCCACATAGAGGGTCTTGCCCTTGATGCAGAGCGCGTTGGGCATGCCCCCCAGCACCCGGAGCGATCCCCAGCGCAGGGGAATGGTCCGGCTGACGCGGGCGGCGGACAGATCGATCTCGGAGATCGAGTCGCTCATGGCATTGGCCACGTAGGCCCTCCTGCCCGAAACGGCGATGGCCGTGGGATGGATGCCGACCTCCACGCTCCGCGTCGCGCCGGTCTGCCGGTTCACGAGGCTGACCGTGCCGGAAGCTGACGCGCCCCGGTCGTCGACCACGATGTCCAGATACTGGCTCTTGGCCGATCGATCGCCGGGCCGGGGCAAGCGGCCCGCCCAGTTGCTGACGACCAGGGTTTGTTCATCCTCCGAGAGTTTCACCTCGAAGGGGAGGTTCTGAACCGCATATTCCTTGACCCGCTCGTGCGTTGCAAGGTCCACCTCGACGACCGCGTTGCGATTGGCGGCGGCGACGAAGAGTCGCGAACCGTCGCGGGTGATCGCCATCCCGCCGGGCACCGGGTTGGCCGTGTTCTCCCTGGTCGCCAGGGTGAACTTCCGGGCAAGACGCAGCCGGGACCCATCGAACAAATAGGCCTGGATGTGCCCCATCGCGGTGCTGGCCAGGAGATACTTGCCGTCGGGGGTCCAGACAAGCCCGCGGAACCCCGCGCTTGAGTTGAGACTGACCTCTGTTCCCGGCAAGACTCCCTTGACGGTGCCCAGAAACACGCTCTGCTTGTTCAGCACCGCGAAGATGTCTTTCGTCGGGTGCAGCGCCAGGTCAATGGGCCGGCCGCTCCAGGCGATCGAGCCGGCCTCGATGCGCTGGCCGGTGGAAACGAGAAAGCTGCCATCCGGCTGCCGTCCCATCCAGACATCGGACCATCGCCTCATGCCGCCCGAAACCAGCACCAGGAGAAGAACACCGAGAGGCACAATCCAGGCACGCTTCATCGATCGTCGTCCCCAACGACGGGAATCCAGGTGGTCAATCGGAAATCCTCGCCGCGAGGATGTCGCTCCTTACCACGTGGACGAGAAGATTTCATGGTCCCACAGTGAAAGCCGAGCGTAGGAATTTGAAAAGCGCCGGAAAGGAATTCATGTAGCGATTTACAGAATGACAGATGAGCCCCGGCGAGTATATGGGGGCCCGCCTGGTTAAAGAGAATTCACGATTCGCCAGCCGGTGATGTGAGCCCGATCGCATCCTCACCTGATCTCGAC
>JBMFUH010000415.1:0-6176 GCA_049966735.1 Isosphaeraceae bacterium | reverse complement strand
GCCGCGCTCTTTACCGGTTGACTTCCGCGCGAGCCACTGATTCCCAGTTGGTCCCGGTAGTGATCGATGACCGGGAAGTGGGGCGGATCGCGTTGGCGGACCTCCTTCCTCCGCGGAATCCCGCCGTAGGAGCGTGACGGAGACCTCATGGACTCGACCTGGCTCGACTGGGCTCGCAAGCTCAATGCCCTGGCCCAGACAGGACTGACCTTCACCGAGAATCCCTACGACGTCGAGCGCTACACGGCCATCCGTGAAATCGCGGCCGAGATGATCGCGCGGGCGACGGGTTCGGAGGTCGCGCGGGTGCTCGCTCTGCTCGATCGCGACACCGGTTACGCCACGCCCAAGGTCGATGTCCGGGGCGTCGTCTTTCAAGATGGCAAGATCCTTCTGGTGCGGGAGCGAACCGACGGTCTCTGGGCCTTGCCGGGAGGTTGGGCCGACGTCAACGACTCGCCGGCCAGCGCCGTCGTGCGCGAGATCCGCGAGGAAGCGGGCTACGAGACCCGGGCCATCAAGCTCCTGGCTCTGCTCGACCGCAACCGGCACAACCATCCGCCCCACGTCAACCACATCTACAAGGCCTTCATCCGCTGCGAGATCATCGGCGGCGAGCCGGCCACCAGCCACGAAATCCAGGATGTCGGCTTCTTCGGCGAAGACGAGATTCCCGAACTTTCACTCACCCGCAACGTGCCGACCCAGATCGCCCGGATGTTCGAGCATTTCCGTCAACCCGACCTGCCCGCCGACTTTGATTGACGAGGGCTCGAGATCCACGGCCCGGGCGATTGCGGTCCGAACTTCGCTCATTCCCAGGCGACCTGCTGCCGCTTGAGCCACTCGGCCCACGTGCCGGAATAACCCTCCTCAACCCAGTCCATCAGGGCCTGCCAGATGCGATCGGGGCAGTTGCGTCCCAACTGAATGAAAAGCCGTTTCGCCTCGAGCGGGTTCTGGAAATGCTGGTAGATCTGGATCTGAACCTTCCGGGAGAGCCCCGTGAGCGGACCGCCGACCACACACGAGTACCCACCGTAGACTCCAGGAATGCCGAAATGCCGACAGTACGTGCACGGGACCCAGACATGGTGATGAGCAGGTTCGACATGCGCGCTGTACCAGCGGCTGCAATCGGTTTCCTCCTGGGTGGACCATCTCAGGCCCAGAAGCTGCTTGTTCAGCTTGTTCGCCCGGCAGACCGCGCAGGTATAGGGGCGACGGGAATAGATCTGGATGCCCAGCAAACTCGCCAGCATCGACGCGGGGCACAGCAGGGTGACGACCCGGAGGCTCCGCCTTCGCGGGCCAGAGCGTCTCTTGCAAGCCTTCGACTGCTCATCGAACTTGGGGTCGAACATGATGTCCCCCTTGCACCCCTCGTTTTTTCAGGAGCAGATTCGCTGGATTGACCTTATTTTACTCGTCCTCGAATCAGAATCGAAGGCAAGCAGTCGTGTCGGGTCATCGCTGCACGTTTCGCCCGGCCGAGGTCTGATTTCGAGGTCCGGGACGACCAGGCATAGCATGATCGGGTTGGATGCTGTATAATAATTAAGGAAGTCGCGGCGACCGGAGGTCGGGGGAGCACTTGGCGGTGCTATTTGGGCGAGAGCCACCGTAGGTTCGATTCCTACTTGCCGCACTCATCGGACTTGCCTTGCCGGACGATCTCGAAGTCGAGCTTGCGGGCCCACCCTGAACGTGGTCGCAACGAGAGGTTCATCCTTCTTTCGGACGCCCCGAAGCCTGTGCCGGTTTTCCTCCGCTCATCCGACACCGCTGGAGCTCGGGGTCAAATCGAATGCGCCTGCGAGACTCGAAGCCTCTGCCTGGTCCTGGTTGCTTGACGTTCGGGACCAAATCACTAAACTGAACAAATGACGGTCTGCTGAGAGATTGACAGCTTGCCGGGCTGCTCAGCCCGACCCCTCCCTCTTGCGAGAACAGCGAACGTGCACAATCCTTCCCAGCCGAGTTTCCCGACCGCGAGCGGAAACCTGGACAAGCCGCCCCCTCTTGCCGATCTCCCGCCAGTCGAGGCGCCCTCCGCCAGCTTTGTCGTCCAGCTTTTCCTGATCCCGGCGGTCGTGGTCGCGGTCGTGATCCTGGTCTGGCTTCTCTTTGGCAAGCTGGCCGGCGGCGAGCGCGATCCAGCCGAGTACGTCCGCCGGCTGCGTCAGGCGTCGGGCGACTGGCGGTCGGCGTTCGAGCTGGCCAGCCTCATCCAGAACGACGCCAAGCTCGCGGCCGATCCGCACTTGCTCGGCGAGCTGTCCGACCTGCTTGCATCCGAGCTGAACCGGCAGACCGTCGACACGCGGCTCACTGTCTACCTGATCAAGACGGTGGGCGCCTTCCAGACACTTGACGCCACGCTCGCTGATGGTCGGAAGGTCGATCCGATCGATCCCCTGGCCCGGGCTCTCGAGCCGAAATACGACCCGGCCATCCGGATGGAAGCCGCGGCCAGCCTGGCCAAGCACGCGGCGCGGATGGAGGGGAAGCTTGACGACCCGAAGGCTGTCGCGGCGCTCGGCGAGGCGGCGAGCGCCGACGATCCGGAGCTGCGGCAAGTGGCCGTCTATGCACTCGGCTTCTTCAAGACCGACGCCGCCGTCAAGCTTCTGCGGTCGCGGTTGCAGGAAGATGAGAATCGCTACGTCCGGTACAACACCGCGATCGCTTTGGGCCGGCGGGGCGACGCCTCGGCGGCCGGCACTCTCAAGGAGATGCTCTCCACCTCGCAGCTCGAGAGCGTTGTCGACCTCCCCACCAAGGCCGGGCAGCAGAACAAGATCGAGGCGATCGAGCTGGAGGCCCTCCAGGCGGTGCGGTCGTCACTGTCGAGCGGATCATCCGACCTGGCACACTCGCTCAGACCGGAGGTGGAGGCGCTCACGCGCTCCGGACTCGTGGGCGTTCGCACTCGGGCTCAGGAACTTTTGCAAAAATTACCACCAGGTAACTGAGCTGCAACCCAACTTCGGCGTTGCTCGGCGACATGCCAAAATGCTCGATTGTGCGGACCGGTCCGGATTTGCGCCTTGAGAACCGTCGAGCGACAACGGTCCCCTTCCGAAATGGCGCGCGGTGTGCTTCGCACCCAGATCGGATCGAGGAGTTCCAGACTTTGCCAATCTGGTGTGATCGGCATAAGGTGACCCGGAGCTACAGGAAATCTCGACAATTTTGTCAAGTCGGCCGGAGCACGTGTGATATACTGTTCTGGACGGCTCATCGTGAGCCCCGATCCTACTGTAGTCGACCGCTTCGAGTGAACTTCTTGAGAGTTTTCCAGCGGCAATGTCGGAATGTTTGGCCCCGGCACTTCCTCCGGTTGCCACGTCACCATGGAAGCCGTGGCGGCTTCCATGGTTGGTGTGGGTTGTGAGGCATGTACGTCGTACAAACATTCTGCCGGTCGATTTCAAGCAGTGGCACTCGGGTGAGCAGGAGGGCTTCTCAAGGACGAGACAGCGCGCTCCTTCGGGCCGTGCGACAGACCCACGTGAGGCGAATCGCGACAGGGATGCCCGAAGATCCGCCGAGGAGTATCGCATGTTCAAGTCCTTGAAAGTCGTGAGCTTCGCCGCGGGCGCGGCCGCGGCGATCCTGGGAGGGCTGGCAACGCCGGCCTGGGCCACCTACTGTGGAGGGGGGTGCAGCCGCTGCGCTCCGGCTCCTGTCGTGGCGACCCAGTTGAGCGTGGTGAGCCTGGCCCCCCAGGTCGAGACGGTCTACCAGACCGTCTATGAAACCGTCTACGAGACGGTACCCGTCACCGTCATGGAGACGCGGTACCGCACGGCCTACCAGACGGAGAATTACACCGTCATGAAGCCGGTGTGGGAAACGTCGTACGCCGAGCGCAAGTACACCGTGATGAAACCGGTGTACCAGACCGAGAAGCGCGAGCGACGGTACACAGTCCAGCGCCCGGTCTATCAGACCGAGAAGCGCGAGCGACGGTATACAGTGCAGCGCCCGGTCTACCAGACCGTCAACACCGAGCGTCGCTACACCGTCATGAAACCGGTCGTCAAGACCCAGCAGTTGGAGCGTCGCTACACCGTCATGAAGCCGGTCTATCAGACGGAAAAACGGGAACGACGCTACGCTGTCATGAAGCCGGTCTATCAGACGGAAAAACGGGAGCGTCGCTACACCGTCATGAGGCCGGTCTATCAGACAGTGAACCAGGAGCGTCGCTATACCGTGATGAAGCCGGTGACCGAGACCGTGATGGTCGACCAGTCCGTCGCGGTGTGCCGCCCGGTCACGACGGTCCGCCACGAGACCGTTGAATGCGGCTACTACGAGCGCCAGTACACCACCATTCCCGGCCCCGTCGTCGAGCGTAGGGTGCGTGTGCCGGTCACGGAGTGCGACGTCGTCGACGAGCAGCCTCGCGGCTTCTTGAGCTGCCTGCACCACAAAAAGAAGGTCACTGCCACGGTTGCCGTGCAGTGTCCGCCCCGGGTCGTCAGCCAGTGCGTCTGGGTTTCACGACCGGTCACGCGCGACGTGACCGAGACCCGGTACGTGCGCGAGACGATGGTGCGGCAGGTGCCCGTCACGCGCTGCCGCTACGTGTCCGAAGAACGGGTCGAGTCCGTTCCCGTCACCACCTGCCGGTACGTGACGGAGGAGCGGGTTGAGCCCTATGAGGTTCAGACCTGCAACTACGTTCGCGAGGAACGTGTCGAACCCTACGAGGTTCAGACCTGCAACTACGTTCGCGAGGAACGCGTCGAACCTTACCAGGTTCAGACCTGCGAGATGGTGTCGGAAGAACATGTGGAGAAGGTTCCCGTCATCACTTGCAGCTATGTCAACGAAGAGCGTGTCGAACCCTACGAGGTTCAGACGTGCCGGTACGTGGCCGAGGAGCGTGTCGAGCCTTACGAGGTGACCACGTGCAGCTATACCGCCGAGGAACGCGTCGAGCGCGTGCCGGTGCAAACCTGCCGGATGGTCGCCGAGACGGCGGCTCGCCAGGTGCCCGTCTGCGTGGCGGAACAGGTGCCCGTCACCGTCAACCGGGTCGTCGCTCGTCAGGTCCCGCGCACGGTTGCCGTGGAGCAGTGCACCATGGTTCCCGTGGTCACGCCAACCTGTCTGATCTGCCCGTGATCTCCTGGACGTCACGCCCCGATCAAGCGCCGGCGGCAACTTTCCCTGCGGAGTTGCCGTCGGAATTTTTTCGAAATTCCTCGTTGAATGCTACCAGTATCGTAGGACCCGCTCCGCGGACCAAATGCCGAGGCCATCAGTCTGCGGAGCGGGCCCTACGATGAGCCATCGACCCGAAAGCCGCTCTGGAAACGGAGGAGTCTACGCGAACCTCGGTGAACGGCTCGACAGGGAATCGATCCTGGCCGGGAGCGTTTCCAGCGGTCCGAAATCCAGCACTTCCGTCCCTGTACTGACGAAGCATCGCATCGAATCGCTCCGCCAGGAAGAGGGCCACCGTGCAGACGAGACGTCCAGCCCCGCCGCGTTGGCCGAAAATGCCGGGAGAATGATCCTAGTTCCTCCCACCAGAAAGCAAGGCGCCGGGTGACCGGCAACCCACAGGACCGGATGATGATGCCCCATTATCAAACGAGGCGCGGAACTGGGCAGATGTCCGTGGGCGATCGTCCAGCCCGCGACCTCCAGACGGCTGGGGAGAGCTTCATCGTACCCATCAGGGATCGCGATATTCTCTTTTATCATCACACCAAGGCTCCTGTCGTGGTTGCCGAGGAGCGGCATTAGTCGCACCTGGCGCGCTTCCAGCCAGCGCACCAGCCGCGCCAGTTCCGCGGCAGTCCGGGAGCAAGGACGGGGCGACTCGACCAGATCGCCGGCGACGACGAGCCGCTCCACCGGACCGCGGCTGAGCATCGAATCGAGCTTCGCCAGCGTCTCCGCCAGCGAGTGCGCGGGAATGCAGTCTCCCGCGGCGCCGCGGGCCCACTCGTAACCGAGATGCACGTCGGCGATCACGGCCGTGCGCTCTCCGCAATGAAGCACTCCCCCCTCCGGCGTGAGCCGCCAGTCGCCGACCATGGAGAGTTGCTCGGTGGAGACAGGCGAATGATGCATGCTCATGCGACCCCCTCGCGACCCGGAGCGGTAAGCCGCGCGTGCAGGCGGCGGAGGGCGTCAGCGGGCGATTCAAACTG
>JBMFUH010000414.1:0-6192 GCA_049966735.1 Isosphaeraceae bacterium | reverse complement strand
GGCGCAGGCGGGCCTGGGCGGCGGGTCAAGCGACGCGGCTGCCACGCTGGTGGCTCTCGATCGGCTCTGGAACCTGGAGACGCCCGCGGACCGGCTCGATGCCGTGGCGGGAGAGATCGGCAGCGATGTGGCCTTCTTCCTGCACGCTCCGGCGGCAATCTGTCGCGGCCGGGGCGAGCGCGTGGAGCCCTTCGCGCTAAAACAGCCCCTGCACTTCGTTCTGGTCGCGCCGGATTGCGGCGTGAGCACGGCCGAAGTCTACCGCAACCTGAGGCCGCCCGAGACGCCTCGGCCGATCGGTCCGGTCACTGACGCGCTGGCCCACGGGGGACCAGCCGCGCTTGGTCGAAGCCTGTTCAACCGGCTTCAACCCGTCGCCGAGGCGCTCCGGCCCGAACTCCTCCGGGTCCAGGGCGCGTTGGCAAACCTCGATCCGCCTCTTTGCGGGTCGCTCTTGAGTGGCAGCGGCTCGACCTACTTCGGCCTTTGCCCTGATCTAGCTGTGGCGCATCGGGCCGCGGAAGTCCTTCAATCACTCGGACTAGGATGGGTCCGGGTCGTGACCTGCGGTCCCTGAGCAGAGAAGCCCTCGTAAAGGAGTACCGGCTGTGGAGATCACTGAAGTTCGCATCAAGCTCATGGAAGACAACTCGGGCAGCAACGAACGCTTGCAAGCATTTTGTAGCATCACGTTTGACGACATGTTCGTCATCCGCGACCTGAAGATCATCGAGGGGGCCAAGGGCTTCTTCGTGGCCATGCCCTCGCGCAAGCTGACTGATCGATGCCACAATTGCGGCACCAAGAACCACCTGCGGAGCCGCTTCTGCAACCAGTGCGGGTGCCGGCTGGACGAGAACCGGGCCCTCCGCGACGCGGACGGCCGGGCCAAGCTCCACGCCGACATCGCCCACCCCATCAACTCGATGTGCCGGGAGAAGATCCAGGCCGCCGTCCTTGCCTCGTACGCCGAAGAGCTCGAACGCTCCAAGATTCCCGGCTACGTCTCGCGGTACGATGACTACGAGGTTGACGACTACGAAGTCCCGTACGAGACGCACGCTTCGGCGGGTCACGCCGTCGCCGGTGAACCGCCGCTCCGCCGGGGCCCGCTCCGCGGGCACACGCACCATAACCGCGGCAATCAATCGGTGCTCCGCGGCCCCCATGTCCCCCCGCGGCGGGATAGCTCGACCGAGGAAATGGCCTCTGACTACCATCGCCGAGGCGAATCGGCCGCATTCGGCAACGGTCTCTAGACGCGGGCCCGCTTCCATGCTCGCCTTCTTTCCCCAGACGCTCTCACGTTCCCCGCGCGAGCCCGCCTGGCGAAGCCCAGTTCGATGATCTCCACTCCTTGTCAGTCTCCTCCCTCCTGCCGGACCGGCGCGTTGCGGCTTTGCCCGCTGCGTCGGCCCGGCATTTCTCTGTCGTCCGAGAAAACGGTATCATGATTGCCACGCTTGTCGGATCCTCTCTCCCAAATAGCGGCCGCGCCAGCATCATGATCCCAGAACCGACCAAAATTGCCCCGACTCCCGAGCCCACGCAATCGCGATCCGGCCGAGGCCGCGCGCTCTTGCGGTCGGGCTTGCGTCTTCTTTTGCTTTCCGTGCTGGGGTTTCTCGCCGTGCTCTTTCTGCTCCAGGACCGCATCATCTTTCCGGGAACGGCGACCCAGGGGACGCCCCAATCCGTTGTGCATCCCCCGCCTGGCGCGGAGTTGCTCACCCTCACCACCAGCCGAGGCGAGCGCGTGGCCGCTCTCTACGGCCCGGCCCTCTTGCCCGACGGCCGACCCCATCCCGACCCAGCCTCACGACCGGCCCTGGTCTACTTCTACGGCAACGCGATGTGCCTGGCCTATTGCGGGCCGGAATTCGACCGCTTCCGCCGCCTCGGCCTCAACGTCCTGATCCCCGATTTCCTGGGCTACGGCCAGAGCGGCGGCAAGGCTTCCGAAGTCGGCTGCCGCGAAACGGCGGAAACCGCCTACCAGGCGCTTCGCAAACGCGGCTTCCCGGCCAACCGGATCATCGCCGGTGGATGGTCCCTCGGGGGCGCTGTCGCCATCGACCTGGCGTCGCGCCAGCAGGTCGCCGGGCTCATCGCCTTCAGCACCTTCACCAACACCCACGACATGGCGCTGCGGATCTTGCCCGTTCCTCTGCCTCGTTTCATGTTCGTCCACAAGTTTGACAGCCTGAGCAAAATCTCCCGGATCTCCTGCCCGATCCTCCTGGGCCACGGGCGCAAGGACCCCCTCGTTCCTTTTGCCATGTTCGAGCAACTGGCCAGGGCCGTGAAGGCGCCTCTCACCAAGGTGATCGTCAACGAGGCCGGGCATAACGACTTCTACGACGTCGGCGACAAGCAGATTGACCAGGCGATCAGACACTTCGTCGCTCGCCTCTCGGAGTAGAAATCCCCCTCACCGATGCGCTAACGGGGTCGTTGAAAAACGTCGCCTCGCCCCTTGCTCCCGATCGACCCGACAAGTACGCTTTGATGAGTGTAAGTCACGTCGTGGCCTCGCATCCGCGAAGGAGATGGGAGGCGATTGTGGGTGAGTTCTCGTTTCCCGATGGCGCGGATTTCGCGATCGTGGAAGACCGGCTCAGGCGCCTGGCTTCCCGGTGGGGTCTGCGGACATGTGACGGCGATGACTGCGCGCAGGAGGCGCTGCTTGCGCTCCTTGCGCGGCACCGGGACTGGTCGCCCGACGACCCGAGGACGTGGCTGTGGCTGCGGCGCGTGCTCCGCCACAAGGTGATGGACGTCTACCGCCGGGCGCACCGCCAGCGCGGCGTGCCCCTTGATGAAAGCGCGCCCACATCCGCAACCGCTGCCCGGGCCCCGGACAGCCAGGATGCAGACCCGGGCCCCGCTGAGATGAGGAAGCTCTCGGAGCTTGACGCGGCGCTCTCGGAACTCGGCGAGGAAAATCGGGACATCCTCGTGATGCACGCGGGGAGGGGGCTCACATTCGCCGAGATCGCCGACATGCTCGGCCTGACGGCGGAGCGCGTGGAGTGGCGCTACTGGAGAGCGCTCCGGCACGTCCGAAGCCATCTTGGGGCCCTGTTATTTCATCCACTCATGGATGATATGGTGGGGGGCGGATCGGGCACGTGGCGATTCCGGAAGGAAACGCAGGCGACCGGAGGGGGGCAAGGGATGAGGTGAAGGAAGAGCAAAACTCCCGCTTCCGGAATTTTTCTGAAAGAATTCTAACCGCTTGCCCGGTACTGCTTTCCGGCAACAGAGATCGTCAACGCATCATCCAAGCAGTAGTCCATGGTGATGCTCGGTTATCTCCATATCTCCTTGTGCTTCAACGTCTTAGCGCCGAAGACCAGGCCGCGCCATGAGTGCGAGGGCGCGCCAGCCTTTTGCGATTCGTATTGTAGCAGGACCTTGGGCGGTCTCCGGTTGGACGAAGCGGCTTCGCCGCGGGATTGGGAAGCGTCGGCCCGAGAAAAACCCCAGCCGCAGCGAGTCGCTCGTCCAAGCGGCTTTTCGCATCGGCTTCGCGATGAGAAAAGCCTTATCTATTTGCTGGTCACGAGCGCCGAAGAGGTTCCGAGGTCGTTTCAGCACTCCCTTGCCCGCTGAGGCCAACGCTTGGGCCGAGGTCTGGGCCGGGGCTCCAACGCGATAGTCGACGTCAGGAACTCGGGCTCGTTCATTCGTGTCGATAGCGTCAGGGAGGGGCGGCAGTGCTGGTCCACCGTGTCGAGGGGCTTTGTAGCGGATTGTGCCGCAGGGCGTGGAGGCGGTACACAGGGCAGTGTCGGGGCTTCACGCTCGTCGAATGCCTCGTCGTTTTCGCCGTCATCGGTATCCTCCTCAGCTTGCTCCTGCCTGCAGTGCAGTCCGCGCGAGAAGCGGCCAGGCGAAACCAGTGCCAGTGCAACCTCAAACAGTTCGGCTTGGCGCTTCAGGAATATGCCTCCGTGTACGGAGTGATGCCGTCTGGCCTGGGCGGGGAGAAACACTATTCGCTGCACGTGGCGCTGTTGCCGTATTATGAGCAGGCCCCGCTCTACAACGCCTTCAATATGTCCGTCTTCGCGGCGGACGTGTCGTCCCCCGGTCCCAACTCGACGGCCGTTTACGCCCGCCTCGGAATCCTGACATGCCCGTCCGATCCCTACTCGGTGAGCCCCATGACGAATTACGCGGGCAACCTCGGTGACAACCGGGCCGCGTATAAGCCCAATGGCGTCTTCGAGGGCCCGCCCGTCGGATTTCAACAGATCACCGACGGGGCCTCGATGACGGCGGCGATGTCGGAGTTCCTCGTGGGCCGGCCGGAGCGGGTCGAGCGCCTTCGGTCCGTCTTCTGGCCAGCGGACTTCGCCACGGGCCCGCCGCTGGACCTCAGGCAGTTCTCGACTCGGTGCTTCAACCTGACGGGAATGATCCCCGCCCAAAACATCAAGGGGAGGTTGTGGACGCTCGGCCTGCGGGAATTCACGCTTTACGACCACACCCTCCCGATCAATCAGCCGACCTGCACCAGCACCGTGCATTCCACGGAGGTGGCCGGGTCGACCACTGCGACGAGTCTCCACCCGGGCGGCGCGGACTGTCTTTTTGCCGACGGACATGTGCGGTTCCTGAGTCAGGAGATCGACCCGTCCGTCTGGCGCGCCCTGGGAACGCGGAACGGCGGAGAGGTCATCAGCCACCCGCCCTTTTGATACCGCAGCGCCGTTCCACAAATTACTGTCTTTGGTCTTGGTCCCCACGTAATCCACTTTCCAACGCGATTCAGATCTTGAGGAGGAGCCCATGAACGCTTTCCGTCGTTATGCTACATTTGCCGCCGGATTCGCCCTCATTCTGTCCGCCGCGCCGGCTGCGGTCCTCGCGGGTTACACTTGGTCCCTCGTGTCCCCCGTTAACGGCACAAACAACGTGAACTGCAGCCCGCTCGAGTGCGGGGCAATGGTGAGCTGGAAGGCGGCGGACCAGACTCTGCCGAACGGCGTCCTCTCTGCCGCGGTTGCCGGCGACTACAGCGGGCAGACCACTTACACTTACGCGTACACTCTGGGCGACCACTCCGGCATGTTCACCGGAACCCAGGTAGGTCAAGACGCGAAGGTTTCGTGGAATCCGCCCCTTCCTGCCAACAAGAGCGTGACCCTCACGTTCGACGCGTCCTGGTCGAGTTCAGGCGGAAAGATCGAGTCGTCGACGACTACCACCTTCACTTCCAAGTGAGCGCAGGCGTCGACTGTCCCGTGTCGCCGCGGCCCTGGTCTTTCGCGGGACCGCGTGGGACGTTTGGGGCACAGGTGTTAGGAGGATACGACGTTGTGATTCCGCTTCGGTTCACGCTCGCAAGCTTGATGGGGTACGTCCTTCTGTTGAGTGTCCAGCTCGCGGCAATCGCGGCGGGCACACAGACCTGGTCACAGATCGTTTACACCCTGACGGTGTTCCTGCTACTTCTGAGCTCGATTGCCACCCGCGGGGGGAATTCGTTCTGGTACGGTTTCGCACTTGTTGGGTCGGGGTACTTCCTCATCGGCTTCGGCCCGTGGTTCAACCAGATTTGCAACGCCGACCCCCCTCTTGCGTTCTACCATCCTAACGATGGACTGTTCACGTCCGTACTGATCTATCGGGCCGCTGAGTCTTCCGTGCCTTTCCTCCCGCCGGGCGATCCACAATATGGCAATAGGGAAACCATCCACGCGCACAGAGTCGCGTACACGGCCGGAATCGCTCATTCGATACTTACGGTCGCGCTCGCCGTGTGCGCCGGTCTGGTCTCCAGCGTTTTCGGGAGGCGGAGCGACAAAGGTCAGGCGATCAACATCGAAGCGGCTCCTCGGGCGCCAGATCCACCAAAAGGATAGCGCAGAAAGGATGTCAGGAGTGAATGGCACTCCGAAACCCGTTGAGACGATCCGCGCGGAGATCCTCTGGCCAGATCAGTCAAAGACCGTGACGGGAAGTGATCGCGGCAGCGTCGGGGGACCAAACTGCGCACCGCACATCGATGTGGGGTGCACCCGCGAAGGCCGCCCGCAATAACTTACAACCGCCTGCCTACAGAGAAAACTCGTGTCGGGCAGTTTTCGCTGAGAAAACTGGCGTCGCAGAGAAAACCGGTGTCGCTTCAGTTTTCGCACCGAAAACTGAAGCGACGTCAATTGTTTATCCCTTATTCCAATC
>JBMFUH010000413.1:0-6217 GCA_049966735.1 Isosphaeraceae bacterium | reverse complement strand
CAGCGGGCCCTACGATATTCAATGAGTGCGCAAGCCGACTGCAAACCGCTCTAGAATCTCGAATGGCTGGTTGGTTCTCTGTCCGCTAGACGAAGTTGAGTACGGATTTCGAGTGGCGAACGCGGGAGTTTTGGGTCGCGAATGTCCATGACCGGCTTCCTCCGAAATCTGATGAACCGTCTCCGCGCCAGACCGCCCGCGCGGACTGTCCGCGTCTCGGACAGGGATCTCTCGTTGCTCATGGGAGATCGAGAGTTTGATCATTTTGCCTGGGAGGATGTACTCGAGATCGTCACCTTCAAGCGCGACCTTCTCACCCACGACGACATTTGTTTGGCCTTCCGCATCAATGACGGCTGGCTGGAGGTCGGTTGAGGATGCTCAGGGCTGGCAGGAACTGACGGAGGAGATGCAGCGCCAGTTTCCGGATATCCCGACCGACTGGTATGTGACCGTCATGTTCCCCGCGTTCGAGACCTGCTATCGCGTGCTCTACAAGCGGGAGTGACATCGGATGGGTGGAAGGGTGTAATGGCCCCACTGGTACTGTTGGACTGTACTTCGAATCGTCGCGCGGTCACAGGAGCGGCACATGGCGGACGTGATCAAGTTTTACCGAACAGGTAACGAGTACGGCTCTTTCTCCAACTTCGCAGCGTATCCGATCGAGATCGATGGCAAGACCTGGCCCACGTCGGAGCACTACTTTCAGGCTCAGAAGTTCGCCGGAATAGAACACGAGGAGGCAATGCGTCTCGAACCCTCACCGATGGTCGTGGCGCGAATGGGCCGCGATCGCCGAAAGCCGTTGCGGCCAGATTGGGAGAAGGTCAAGGACGGCGTGATGCGGAAGGCGGTGCTGGCGAAGTTCACCCAGCACGCGGAGCTACGTGCCATGCTTCTCGGCACCGGGGATGCCGTGATCGTCGAGCACACTGAGAAAGACTTGTACTGGGGCGACGGCGGGAACGGAAGCGGCCGGAACATGCTGGGCCGGATTCTCATGGAGGTCCGCGAGCGATTGCGTGGAGAAACCTGATCGCGCTCTGTCGCGGTTTGGAGATTCAATGGCTCATCGCATTGAGTAGGCGAAAAATGGCCGAGATCTATGTCAGCACCGATGTCGAGGCCGACGGGCCGATTCCCGGGCCGAACTCCATGCTCAGCTTCGCCTCGGCCGCGTTGCGAGCCGACAAGACGCTGGTCGGCACGTTCGAGGCCAACCTGGTCACGCTGCCCGGCGCTCAGGGCGCCCCGAGGACGATGGATTGGTGGCGCGGGCAGCCGGAAGCGTGGGCCGCGTGCCGCGCCAACCACCGAGAACCGGCCGAGGTCATGCCGGAGTATGTCCGCTGGCTCAAGACGCTTCCCGGCAAGCCGGTCTTCGTGGGCTATCCCGCCGCCTACGACTTCCTGTTCGTCTACTGGTATTTGATCCGGTTCGCGGGCGAGAGTCCGTTCTCTCATTCGGCCCTGGATATCAAGAGCTACGCCATGGCGCTGCTGGGCACCGAGTACAGAGCATCGGTCAAGCGAAACATGCCCCGCGGGTGGTTCGACAACCTGCCGCACACCCACGTCGCGCTCGACGACGCCAAGGGCCAGGGTGCACTCTTCTGCAACATGCTGGCCGAGCGCCAGCGGCGATTCGGCGAGCGGGCCTGAGCATTGAGGGTGAGGCCAGACCTCTCAGCTTGTAGGGCCCGCTGTGCGGACCGATCCCCACCCGATGCCCACGATCCGCGGAGCGGGCCCTACACGTGAGATGCGCGAGGCGAAGGAATCCGTGGCCATGTGCTGAGACTGCCCTCTCGCGCGGGATCGGTAGACAGCGCGGAACCTCAGGCCGCACCGCTTCATTCCGTGCTTTCTTTTTCGAGACTGTCGATCAAGCGCGCCACCTCGTCGCGAACCGGCTGGAGCGACCGCCGGTTCAGAAATCGGGTTTGCTGATCCATCGCCGTTCGGTCTCGTGATCCCGGACATCTCCATGAGTTGCCGCTGGCGGACGATTGTTACATGAAATCCGAACCCGTGATGTGGCAGGGATCGTGCCGCGAAGCAGAGAGACCAGCCTGCTGTTCCGCGATGAGCGACGCGGGTAGGATTGAAGGTTGAATCTTCTCGCCCAAAACTGCTCCGTTTGTACCATTACCTTGACTCCCACCATGGATCAGATCGTTCCGCGCTGGGAATGGCGCGCCTTCGGCCAGGATTTTGGCGATGCCGAAGAGCGGTTGGCGGCGTTCGCCTCGGACAAGGTTCAAAAGAGTGAGGAAATCTATCTGCTGGGCGCGCGTCCAGTCGCGAATGTCAAGATTCGCGATCACCTCCTGGATATCAAGGTTCTCGAGCAGGTCAATGCCGACGGACTCGAGCAGTGGCGTCCGGCGCTCAAGGCTCCGTTCCCCTTGACTGCCAGGGCAGTGGCCATGCTGCGGCGAACGCTGGGCTTGCCGGCCGGTTCGCCGGCCGACGAAGGGATGACGCTCGAGCGACTGCTCGCCGACCTGACCGCGGCGGACGGACCGGTACGAGCCGTGTATGTCGGCAAGGCCAGGATCCGGTATCGCATCCAGGGCTGTCTGGCCGAGCTGACCGAGGTCATCGCCGACGGATCGGCCATCCACACGATCGCCATCGAGGACGAGGACCCTGCCAAAGTCATGTCGGCTGTCAAGGCGATGGGCCTGGCCTGCTTCCCCAATACCAACTATCCCAAGGGCCTGAGGCAAATCATAGGCCTCCCGGGCCACGGGATCGCCCCGATCACTCGGCAGGCGGTCATCGACGTGGGGACGAACTCGGTGAAGTTCCACGTGGGCGAACTGCGCGAGGATGGAATCTGGAAGACCATCGTCGACCGCGCCTTGGTCACTCGGCTGGGCGAGGGCGTCAGCGAATCCGCGACCATCGCTCCGGCGGCCATCGAGCGGACGGTGGAAGCGATCGCCGGCATGACCGCCGAGGCAGCCCGCCTGGGCGCAAACGGGATGACCGCGGTCGGCACGATGGGCCTGCGCAGGGCCCGAAACAGCAAGGAATTCCTCGACCTCGTCAAAGAGCGCTGCGACCTGACGATCGAGGTGATCTCGGGCGAGGACGAGGGCCGAATCGCCTACCTTGCCGTGCTCTCGGGGCTGGGGCTGGCCCAGGGAAATCTGGTCATCTTCGACACCGGCGGAGGATCGTCGCAGTTTACCTTCGGCCGGGGAACGCACGTCGATCGCCAGTTCAGCCTCAATGTGGGAGCGGTGCGGTTCACCGAGACCTATCACCTCGACCAGGCCGTTTCCGCGGACATGCTCCAGCAGGCCCGTGGCGCGATCGCCGCTGATCTGGCGCCGCTGGATGAGGCCCCCAAGCCCGAAACGCTCGTCGGCATGGGGGGCGCGGTCACCAACATGACCGCCGTCATGCTGGGAATGGCGAAGTACGATCCCGATCGGGTCCAGGGGGCAGTCGTCGATCGAGGGGAAGTGGAGAGTCAGATCGAGCGCTATCGCGCGATTCCCGCCGAGGAGCGCACGCGGATCGTGGGCTTGCAGCCCAACCGGGCCGAGGTCATCCTGGCCGGCGCCTGCATCGTGGCGGCAATCATGGACAAGCTGGGTTGCACGTCGCTCGCGGTGAGCGACTGCGGACTGCGTCACGGTCTCCTGATCGACCGCTTCGGCGGCAAGCTGACGCGATCTCACCAGAACTGCTGAGCTGTTCCCCGGTCGCTGAACCGTCCGCCCGCCTACGTCGATTCCGCGCCGGCAGCGTGAGGATGGTCAGAACGGCCCCGAAATTGCGTAAAGCGGCAATGGACAACCAGATGAGAAGGCAAGGTCTGCACGAGTCTCTCCTACAACGATTCGATTCGTGTCTGACACACTTCGCGGAAATTATTAGGGTGTGTTAATTTGGCCGCGGTTTACCCTTCATCCACCCCGCTCCGAGACACATCGGCCGAAAGCAAGCACCATGCATGGTGACAGCAAGCTGTACAGACTCAGACTCCCGGGAAACCGCGGCGCGGGAGCGACCAGCCTTTACGGCATTGCTCCGTTACTAGCTCGCGAGGGCTGCGGCCTGATCATGCACGCGATCTCGGCCGCTGGCACGGAATCGTGTCCGGGGTGGTCAGTCGGTGCTCCTCGTGAAACGTTCTTCCTCGGGCAGGTTGGCGACGAGCTTGCCCACGTCGATTCCCAGCGTCGCGCCCAGGATGAAGTCGTAAGGCGTTGTTCCGGTGAACTCGATGCCCAATCGGCCTCCCTCGGCCAGGCGCACGGCCCGCGCAGTACTCCAATCGGTCTGCACTGGCTTTCTCAGGCGGATCAGCAACTGTGCGTTCATGTCCGGCGCCGCATCGGTGGCAACCAGGGCCCCGCTCTGGCTGACATTGAGGACGGTTCCTCGCGATGTCTGTCTCCGGCCGGGGGCGGTCCACTCGAGACGGGTCTCATTGGGAAGCGTTTGTATGCGCGACGACCTTCTTCGCTCGGAACGAAGCTGGGAATCGCAATCCATGGTTGGCTCCTTCAAACTAAGCCGGGAAGATCGCGAGCGCTGCGCTTGACGCATTGTCCCACGATCGGTCCAAGGTGGAGTGCAATCCAACCATAGAACGTTTCCCGGCTTCAGGAAGGATCCATGAACCTTCGCTGGTTCGCGGTCCTCGCGGGGCCTTGTCACTGCTGATCAATCCAGTTCATGGCATTGGCCCAGGACGGGGGGCTGCGATCGATTCGCGGGGCGTAATAGTTATTGGACTGCCTGGGATAAACCACCGGCGAGAGCGCTGGCAAGTTGGGGTTGGAGAACGATGTGGCAGGCGTGGCCTGCGGAGCCCCGTTGTAGCCTCGGCTATAAATCGTTACAGGAGCTGAGGTTGCACGCAAGGAGGAAAGTGGGCCGTAAAGGGGCAAGGTCATGTCGCCATAGATGTCCAGGGGCGAATAGCCGCCGCCGGCGGGCCAGTTTCCCCGGATCGTCACATAGGGTGTCGGGGCGAAGGTCCCCAGCTTCGGGGTCACGCAGGGAGCACAGGGAGCATTCGAGCCTCTGTCAACCCGGCGCGGGCGGGCCGCGGATCGAAAAGTCTGTCCCAGAGCAGACCCCGCGGGGACGATCGCGAAGGTCAGGAAGCCGCCAGCGAACAGGAGTCGGCGGATGAGCCGGCCCGGCGAGAAAGCCATGATGTCACCTCAAGGATGCGAGATCGAAGAATCGGATCGGCGCGGAGTCGTCGGTCATTCGACGACGCACCTTGAAGAAAATCTACCCGATCAACGGCAGTCGGGAGCGTTTTTTCGCGAATTCAGGAAGAGTTTCGAGGCCTGCCAAGCATCACATGCAGATCGTCAACAATCCGGGCGACGCCGGAACCCATTGACGAGTGCAAGAGGTCGTGCAGCTTCGACATCAACTCCCCCTCGCGCATGAGCATGCTATCGGCAGCAGCGGGATGAGCCCGTCGCGACGGTTCGTTTCCCCCGTTTCTGGGATCTTCCGATGTCCCCACGTGATTGAGTCCTGCCTGGGTGGTCGTACCGGCTGGCAGGGATAGAGGCCCTCCTTCGCCGGGAATCCAGTCCGAGAAGTCTCGGCCGCGGGGCGCAGCCGTGAATTCGAGGCCAGCCCGGGTCTTGACCGGGGCCGAAGGTTCGGAATTCCCCAGCAAGTCGTCCATCGAGACTTCCAGGGCCACGGCGATCCGCCTCAAGGTACCCGCGCGCGGAAGGCCGGTCTTCCCACTTTCAATTTGATAGAGAGCCGTCCGTGAGATTTCCGCCCGGCTTGCCAGTTCATCGGGCCCCCATCCCTTGGAGTAGCGGAAATCTCGGACACGCTGAGCCAAGGTGATCACTGTTGTGCCCCCGTTGTGGAGATCCTTGAGATGAAGTAAACGTCCGCGATCGGCCGGATCAGAGAGGCAACGTCACGTTCTTCTC
This sequence comes from Isosphaeraceae bacterium, assembly GCA_049966735.1. GTDB lineage: Bacteria > Planctomycetota > Planctomycetia > Isosphaerales > Isosphaeraceae > Aquisphaera. Next base: position 275 of record JBMFUH010000413.1, on the reverse strand, counting down.
GCGATCGGCAAGCGAGCCCAGGCAGCAAGTTGCCCTCATTCAATATTTACAAAACCTTAGTTTGTGCGTCAAGCGAGCGGCAACAAGAAAAAGAAGGCATCTTGAAATTTGCCGGAGCCACACCAATCTGCTCGTCCCCATAGCCCATCTGTCAGAGATCAATCTAGACTGAACCGCTCCCCCGGTAAGAGCCGCCCCCTCTTCGCCAAACCAGGAATGATGTCTAGGAGAGCGTCCGAGAATTGTCCTGCGACCTCCCCTTGGCCTTGGCGATT
>JBMFUH010000412.1:0-6226 GCA_049966735.1 Isosphaeraceae bacterium | reverse complement strand
CTCGTCGACGGTCCGCCCCAGGAGCACATGCGAGCGGGCCACGTAGTTGGGGGGCGACTTGCGGTCCCAGGCCGTCGGGCCCACGCCTCGGGGCGCCAGGATCACCACGTCGTCAGAGCCCACGATCGAGCTGGCCCAGCCCGGCAGGGAATCGAGCGACTCGCCTTCGTTGAGCACGACGAGCATCCCGCGAGGCGATTTGCTGCCCGGGCGACGGAGATCGGCGATCGCCACCTCGATGTCCGGCTCGGTGGCCAGCCAGCGCTCGTGCTTGCCGGGCGCACTTGAGAGCTTGGGCTCGGCGGCGGGAATGCGCTCGGGGAACGTGCGGAACGACACCGCGCGGAGCCGAGCCAGGATGTCGGCCTTCCACCTTGGCCAGTCGGCCGGGGCAGGGGGGGCAGGCTGCGCCTTGGGCACGAACGTTTCATCGATCCGCGCGTTGAGGGCGTCTGCCGGCAGGTCCTTGTCCTCGGGGAAGACGCGCAGCTTCTTGCCGTCGAAGGGCGGGTCGGTCGCGTCGTTGACAGGTCCGGTGTCGTTCTTGAAATGGACGTTCACCCAGTGAAAGACGGCCATGCGCAGGTCTGTGCGGTAGTCGTGCCCGCCCGGGCTGACGTGGGCGGCGATCCGCTCGGGATGGCCGAGCATCGCGTAAAACTTCCGCAACCGCTCGATGACCCGGGTATTGCCGTCCATCGGGAAGATCGTGTCGTGGTCGGAGTTGGCAAAGAGCAACGGCCGGGGTGCGATCAGCTCGGCGATCGTCGTCCATTGCCAGCGGAATGTATTGTACATGAACATGCAATCGCAGTGGCCGTTGACGACCTTGTGGGCGACGTAGGATTCCAGGTCGCTCATGCCGGAGACGGGCACTGCGCAGGCCACGCGGTCGTCGGCCGCGGCGATCCAGTAGGTGGCAGCGCCACCCCCGGAGATGCCGGTGACGCCGATTCGCGACGGGTCGACGTCGCTGCGTGTGACCAGGTAGTCGATGGCGCGGATGCCGTTCCAGCATTCGACTCCCGCGGGCGTGTAGCCGGCTGCCTGCCACCACCACCGGCCCAGGTTGTAGGTGCCGTGATGGACCCCGGCGACCTCGCCAAGCTGAAGGGTGTCGATCAAGAAGGCGACGTAGCCGTGGCGGGCGAACCACATGCCGTGGTCCTGAAACGCCGTCTTGTTGCCGTCGCGGCCCTTGGGCGAGTGTCCGCAGACGTAGAGGATGGTCGGCAGCTTCCCTTTCACGTCCCTGGGTCGGTAGAGGTTGCCCGTCACGTACAGCCCCGGGCGGCTCTGGAAGTGGATCTTCTCGATAACCACCGGCCCCTCGCGCTCGACCGTTCCGGTGACCTTGGCGTGCAGTGGCGTGCGCTCGGGAACCGGCCAGAGGCCGAGCATCTGGAAGAACTCGCGCTTGAGCCGAGGCCGGACCGCCGCCCACTCCTCGGGGCTCGACACCCCCTCGAAGACGTGCCGGGCCACCACCGCCGCATCTGCGGCCAGGTAGGCGTCGATCATTTTGTCTCCGGGCGAGGGAGCGGGCTTCTGCTGCCCAGAAGCGCTGGATGAAACGCAGAAGAGCGCGACAAGAAGAGCTGGCATGATCAGGTGATTGAGTTTTATGGTGCGTCTCGATTGCGGTACGCGGACCAGGGGGGCGGAATGGCGGATGCCAAATGGCGGATGTCAAATGGCGGATGCCAGGTTTCCGACAACCAAGTTGCCTTGTACCGCGAGGGGAGGCCTGCTTCAAGACGCGACCGACCAATGAGGGCGGTGCGAACCGACCCCAGCCAATGCCCTTGCAGGGTCTGGGAGAGTCGATGCGTGGCACAAGATTCCAATCTTGTCCCACGAAAGTATTGTAGGGTCCGCTGTGCGGACCGAATGCCCCGAGCCCGGCCTGCAAGGCCCTACGAACTACGAATTCTACGAACTCGCCCGGGGAGTCAGTTCGTTCAGTTCGTAGTTCGTAGCCCCCCTCCGTCGAAGGCTAACGATCAGGAGCAGGAGCAAGATCAGGAGATTCATCTGCCCACTGCCCATCGCCCACTCGTCACTCTTCCTGCGCCTTGCCGGTCATGGGAACGAACATCACCGGCAAGAGCACCTTGCGGTCGAAGCCCTTCTCGGTCCGCGTGATCCGCACCAGGTCTTGCACGCCGCGACCCACCGGCGCGACCAGACGGCCGCCGATCTTGAGCTGGTCCAGGAGGGGCTGGGGAATGTCCTTCGGAGGCGCCGCGGTGAGGAGAATGGCGTCGAAGGGAGCCCGATCGGGCCAGCCCTGGTAGCCGTCGCCGATCTTCACCCGCACGTTGCGGTAGCCCAGTTCCTTGAGCAGGCTCGCCGCCGCACGCCCCAGCTCGGGAACGACCTCGATCGTATCCACCTCAGCCACACACTGGCTCAGCACGGCCGCCTGGTAGCCCGAGCCCGTGCCGATCTCCAGCACGCACATCGTTTTCTTGGGCTCGATCAGCTCGGTCATGAGCGCGACGATGAAGGGCTGGGAAATCGTCTGGCCGTGGCCGATGGGCAGCGGACCATCCTGATAGGCCTCGTCGCACAGAGACGCGGGGACGAACCGATGGCGGGGAACCTTGCCCATCGCCGCGAGCACGGCCTGGTCGTGGATACCGTTGCGCCGAAGCTGATCCTGGACCATGGCCTGTCGCCGCGCCTCCTGAGTGGTCTGCGGTCGCACGTTCTGGCACGAGGCCAGGGCAATCATCCCGGACAGGAAGACAAGCCCGACCCAGACCAGCGCGATCTGGCGGGTCAAGGGCGTCGGAACGCGATGTGTTTTCATGATTGTGCCCCCAGGTGAGAGACAGGAGCGTGCCGGGATCTTGCTATTGGGGAATATCGGCGCAAGACCTCCTCGTCTCATCCCGATCGTCATCGGCCATGACGCGGTCAACGAACGCATAGGTCTCGCGGGGATCGAATTCCTCCTCGAAAATGGCCTTGAATCGCTCAAACAGGTCCGCACGAAGAAGGACATAGCGGGCGTTGGTCACGAGGTCGACGACATAAATCGGAGAACCACCTTGCACGTCGAGAGCCTGCCGTTGATCGTCGGTGAGTAGGGGTGTCATGATCCGTCTTTCCTGACAGTTGAGACTCGCTGCCTTCCTCCCCATTGTACTCCATGAAGCGCCCCAACGGGACGAAAGGAGGGCGCGAGCCATGCGGGCGTTCTGCATTCCATCGTCTTGCCATCTGCCATTTGGCATCCGCCATTCGCCATTTGCCATTCGCCATTTGGTAGCCGCCATTTGCCATCCCCAGGGGGCCTCTCCTGTTTGCCCCTCGGGTTCGCGCAGCTCAGCGCGGCCCTGCCGTGATCGCGCGCTGGTAGACGTCGAGATAGCGGTCGATGTTGCGATCCATGGCGAAGTGCTCGCGGGCGACGGGGCCACAGGCGGCGGCCAGCGACGTGGCCAGGTCGGGATCGCCCAGCACCCGGATGATGGCCTCGGCCAGTGGCTCGGCGGCGACCGGCGTCAAGACCCCCGCGCCCGATTCCCCCAGCAGCTTTTGATAGTCGCCGAAATCGGTCGCCACGATCGGCCGGCCGGCGGCCAGGTAGACGGCGATCTTGCTCTGTACCGAGTAGTTCTCGCGACAGGCCAGCCGGGAATGAACCAGCACGTCCGCCCGACGGGTGAGCGCGACGACCTGCTCCGGAGTCTGGCCGGCCAGGACGATCAGCTTGTCGCCATGGGGGCCAAGCTGGGCCTTGTAGCGCTCTCCGGCCTCGGCCGGACCGCCGACCAGCACGCAGCGGGCGTCCTCGCGCGAGGCGAAGACCCTGGGCAGGGCCTCGATCAAAATCGGCACCCCCTGGTTGGGATGGACGATGCTGCCCACGTACATGACCACCTTGTGCTCGGGACCGACGCCGGGAATCTCCGCCGGTCCGCCCGGCCGGTCGTACTCGGCCAGGTCGATGCCGGGATAGATCACGCTGACCCGGTCGGCCGGGACACCCTTCTCTTCCACGACGACCTGCTTCACCGGCTCTCCCAGGGCGATGATCCGGGCCGCGTGCCGGCAGACCCGGCGTTCCAGCGCCAGGTAAGACCGAAACACCAGTCCCCGGCCCAGCCGGTCGCGCTCGACCTCGTCTCCCAAGAGCGAGTGGATCTCGTAGACCATGGGCCAGCCGTTCTTGCGGCAGGCGCGGTAGGCTCGTGTGGCCCCGCCGTAATGCTGGGCGTGGACGACGTCGAAAGGGAACTCGCGGGCGATCCGTTTCAATCCCGCCCCGCCGATCCATCCTGCTGGAGGAATGTTGAAGACAGGGGTGCCCTCGAAGTCTTCCCTGGTGCTGACGAGACCCGCCGGCGGCCGGAGCCGCAGGTAAGCCACCACCACGTCCACGCCGCGAGGCTTGAGCGCCCGGAGGATCTTGATCGGCAGCATCGCCGTGCCGTCGTACTCGCCGGGAATCGGAAACGAGGTCACCATCAACACGCGCATCGTCGGTCCTTGGTCGTTCGTCCCTGGGTCCGCCGGCTGGGGCATCTACTCTAAGATACTGAGCCTCAAGGACCAATGACCAGGGACCAATCAGCGACGGTGACCGTGGTTGCGTGTCTTGAAGGGCTGGGCGAATTTTTCTACCTGTTCCTGATGTAGCTTGTTCGCGTGTTCCGTCCGTTGGGCCACTCGCCGGGCCGATTGCACTGCTGGCAGAAAGAGGGCCAGGAGGACAGCGTCTTTCAACCCGTGCATTCTGAAAAAAGGACGAGATTGGAATCTTGTCCTACGCAGGAAGGACCGGCCGACCTACAGGAAACGGGCCTCCTCTCACGACTGCCCACTGCCTACTGCTCATTAATGCCGTTGGAAGGAGGATAGACGACCCGGACCGATTCGCGGCGATGGCGGAGGTTGTGGCAGAGGATTCCCCCCATCCGACGGTCGAGGGCTTCGATGGCGGCGTCGAGGATGCCTCGCGCGGTGTCGAGATGCCGGGGCCGCAAGGCGTAGGGGTCGCGGGGCAGGCCGGTGCGTGGGTAGGCCAGGGTCTCGATCTTGATCACGCGCTTCAAGGCGGGGGGAACATGGTGCGGCTCCATCGGCTCGAAATCCTCGTTCCCTCCGCTGGAGAGATAATAAGCTCGACGGCTGGCGGCGGGGCCGGGATAGACCCACGAGGTCTCGAGCATGAGCAGTTCGGCGAGCTGGGGCCAGGGGGGCGACTCGGGATCGAATGAGCGGGTGGGCACGCCGGGCTCGTCCACGATCGCCGGCAAGAGCCGCCAGGCCTCGGCCAGGGGGAGCGGACGGCTGGGATCGGCGAGCAGCCCGCGCAGTTCGGGGCGGCCCAGCTCCACGGCTGCCTGGCGAACCAGGGCCTCGGCGCTGGAGATGTAAAGCAGGATCGCGGCACGAGACAGCCGGGCCGACTCGCCCTCGGACTGGGCCAGTCGGCTCTGGGTGTGGAAATGGAGGGCGTCTTGATAAAGGCAGTGGAAGGGGCAGACGATCGTCTCGATCACCCGGCTCTCGTCTGTCTCCGTGATGGGTGGATCGTCGCTCTCGGTCAACGCCTTTGTCCTTTCGCCCGGCTGCGTCTCGCTGTCCTTGGTCCTTTGAGTCCTTGGTCCTTCCCCCGCTTCGCTCACTATCGTTAGCCTCTGGGCCGTCCGTCCGAACCAAGGACTAATGACCAAGGACTAATGACCCAAAGGCGCAGGGGGAAGCGGGTCGGGCGGGGCGGCCATGGGGTCTTCCCAGACGAGCTCGCGGGCCCGCAGCATATTGCCGATGTGCTGCATGGTGGGGTCGTTCTGGGAGTAGTGGGCGATGGCCTTGCGGCGGTCGCCCAGCGCCTCGTAAATCCGTCCCAGGTTGGTGTGAGCCCCCCAGCGCAACATGTTGTAGTAAGGCTGGTTCGGGCCAGGCTCCGGAACGAGGTCGAGGAGCATCAGGAACATATCCCTGGCCTGCTCGAGGTTGTTCCGCTCAAGCTGGGCGAGGGCCAAGTAGTTGGTGGCGTAGGCGTTGAGTGCGTCCTGGACTTCCTTGGGGATGATCTTCTTCTCGCCGTTGGCGTAGGGGACGTTCTCGGCCAGCCGGAACTTGATGAAATCCTCGATGGCCTGGGAGTAATCACCCTGGAGCTGCTTGATCCGGGCATAAACCAGAGGATACTCGCGACCGAGCAGGACCATCGATTGTAGGGACGCCTGCACAAACTGAGCGTTGG
>JBMFUH010000411.1:2484-6238 GCA_049966735.1 Isosphaeraceae bacterium | reverse complement strand
CCCCGAAGGTCCAGCCGGAAGCGGTCAAGCCCACCCCACCCACTCCACCGGCGCAACCAAAGTCGAAACCGGCTGAGAAGGTGAAGCAACCAAGTGAGGCCACCAAGCCCGCGGCCGACCAGCCCGAGCCCGCGGCTGACCAGCCCAGGCCCGCGGCCGACCAGCCCAAGCCCGACCCAAAGAAGCCGCGCAACACCGTGGCGGCCATCTTCACGATGCCGACGCCTCCCCAGCAAGTCGCCGACCCGTTCACCGAGTTGTACGGTAACCGAAGCGCTCCGGAGACGCCCGCCGCCAAGCCCGCCGATCCCCCGGCCGCACCCGCTGCCGCCGACCGGCCGCCCCCCACCAAGAACGAAATGCTCCAGGACATCAACGCCGAGGCCGCCGTGAAACGCCAGGAGATGAACCAGCTTCGCGACTTGAAGGATCACGCTCAGAGCGAACTTGCCGAGGAGGCGATGACCCGAACCGAGGAAGAGCGAGTCGTCTTTCGTCGCGAGCTGAGGGAGATCCTCAAGTCCAAGAGCCGGACGGCCGGCCAGGAGATCAACGATCTTTGCGAGAAGTTTGGCCGCAACTACGACCCCGTTCTGAAAGACAAGGTCTCTCGAGCTCTCATGCTGACCAACGGCCGGATGACAACCAACGCCAAGCTCAACCTCCTGCGCCACTATGGGGTCCCCGAGGCAGGCCTGCTCGACTACCTCGCCAACGTGATCGCTCACAACGAGATGAATGCACGCAACGGCCCGAGGACGCCCGACCAGGTCCGCGTCATTGCGGCCCGGCGACTCCTCGAGACCAGGCTGACGAAGGCTGCCCGCGGGACAGATCGGCAAGCGTACGACCCCACCGCCGCCCCCATAGCGCGGAACCCCCAATGACAATAGTCAAGTCATCCTCTTACCTGATTTCTCAATGCAACTCTTTGACAGGGAAGATTTATGAGGTTGGTGAATTGGTTGCCCGTGTTCGCGGCGACGAGCCTTTTGACCCTGCTGCCGCTGGCCACGGGCTGGTGCAACGATGATGATTCCGGCCTCAAGACCGGTACGAAACTGCTCAACGAGGGAGACAAGCTGGCCGACGAGGGCAAACCCGCCGAGGCGGTCATCCGCTACAAGAAAGCGTTCGAGAAGATTCTGCCCTGTCTCCGCCACATCCCGTTCAAACACGAGGTCAAGCGCGACATCACCAAGCGCGAGGCCATGAAAGAGATGCTCCTCAAGGAATTTGACGAGGACATGACCCCCGAGGAATTCCGGTTAAGCGAGCTGGCGATGAAGGCGTTTGGGCTGGTCCCGCGCAACCTTGATCTCAAACCGCTCTTGATCCAGGTCTACTCCGAGGAGATCGCCGCCTTTTACGACCCCAAGACCAAGACCATGCATCTGATCGAGGAACCCGAGGCCAAGCGCAAGGCTCAGCCCACGTTCCTGGAGCGTCTTTTCGGCAAGCAGGCCGGGTTCGACAAGGACGAGAACAAGACCGTCATCGCTCACGAGCTGACGCACGCGCTCTCCGACCAGCACTACGACCTCGACAAGCTCCAGAAGGCGGCCAAGCACGACGACGACCGCTCGCTGGCGGTCTCGGCGCTCATCGAGGGAGAGGCCACGTTGACCATGATGGGCGTGAGCATGGACGACTGGGACGGCTCGAAAATCACCAAGATGCCGGCCGCCGACCTCGACCGCGGCCTCAGTTTCATCACCCCGTTCTTGAGCTTCCTGGGCGGAGGCAAGACCCTCCGGAGCGCACCGTCGATCATCACCGAGACGATGACCTTCCCCTACCTGCGCGGCATGGTCTTCTGCGTCAAACTCACCAACGACGGCGGCTGGAAGGCCATTGACGAAGCCTACAAGAACCCGCCGGTCTCCACCGAGCAGATTCTCCACCCGGACAAATACCGGACCAGGCCCGACCTGCCCACGATGATCGACCTGGGTGAGCTGAAACCCGGCGCGCCCTGGAAGGAAGTGGGACGCAACGTGCTGGGCGAACTGCAAACGCGGGTGATGCTGGGCCGTCAGGGGGCGCGGGCCGCGGCCGGCTGGGACGGCGACCGCTACGCCGTCTTCGAGGGATCCGAGGACAAGCTCGGCCTCGTCTGGCTGTCGACCTGGGACAGCGAGGACGACGCCCGCGAGTTCGCCCAGGCCTACGCGCGCTACCAGACCCGGCGCATGGGCAAGAACGGCTTTCAGCCCGAGAAGATCCCCGACTCACTCTGGCGGTGCGCCGACAACGTCTGTCGAGTCGTCGAGCGCAGAGGCGCCGATGTGGCCGTGATCGAGGGCTTTCCGCCCACCGTCACCGCCAGCCTGCTGGAGAAGGCCTTCCACGCCAGGAAGACCGAGTTTTCCCCGCAACCACGAAAGGAACCCGAAGCCAAGGCCGCCGGCAAGTGATTTGCCGGGGCGAAACCGACTCTCTTCACCCCTCTCGGGAACCTTGGTCATGAAACGAGCTTTACACGTTCACTCGTTCGTGCTCCTGGCAGGACTCGTCGCGATCGGCTACACCCCCGCGCTCGGGCGCGGGCAAGAGCCGGCCCCGGGTTCGGGCGGCCCCGCTCCGACCACCAGGGACGACGTTTCCACCAAGGGAGAAGGCACTTCGACGACAGCCAAGGCCAAGGAACCCGAGCATATCTACAAGACCCCCGAGCAGTGGCGCGGGCTCCTGACCCCCGAGCAGTTCATGGTCACGCGTCTCAAGGTCACCGAGAACCCTTTCTCGGGGAAGTACGCCATCGGCCATTTCAAAGGGACGTTCCTCTGCGTGTGCTGCGGCGCGAAGCTCTTCGACTCCCGGACCAAGTTCGACTCCGGGACCGGCTGGCCCAGCTTCTGGCGGCCTGTATCCGTCAAGGCCGTCGACAACGCCTGGGACTACAGCGATCCTGCCGAGGCCCGCGTCGAGGTGACCTGCCACCGCTGTGGGGCTCATCTTGGCCACGTCTTCCAGGACGGTCCCCCGCCGACCGGCCTGCGCTACTGCATCAACTCGTTGTCCCTCCGGCTCGATTCCGAAAAGCCGGGCAAAACGACCTCAACCCGAAGAGCGAATCGCCACACCACCTCAAAAACCAGCCGAAAAGGGCGAGCGACTTCCGGTCACACCGTCGGCAAGAGCCAGTCGAAACCGGCACAAACCGATCAGCCGAAGTCGTGAAGCGGACGACGGCTCTGCTTTGTCGACCGGGAGTATCGTAGGGTCCGCTGTGCGGACCAAATCCCTCGGCCTGTGCCCAGATTCGCACCGCCCCCATGCATAGTAGGGTCCGTTATGCGGACCAAATCCCCGGCCACCGGTCCGCACAGCGGGCCCTCCGAGGACCAATCGTCCCCACCAAGTCTCCTTGATTCGCGTCCCCATGCGGGATATTCTCTGGTCCAGGAACAGGCAGGCCGGTCTCGCAAATCACCCTTGAGGAGCAACGGAATGCTCGCGACCCTTCCAGACGATCTCGCCACGACGAGTTGGCCGCTGGCTCGGCCGGCTACACGATACCTGGATTGGGTGTTTCTCGCGGCCCTGACTCTCTGGGTCGTGGCCAGCCGGGTCCCTTACCTCAATCATTTCGACATGATGGGCAAGGACGGTCCGCTCTACATCGGCGCGCTTGCGCTCGACGAGCACTATGACGTGCCGATGCCGGGAAACATCGGTTATGTCCTGCTGGGAAAACTGGCGAAGCTGTTCGTCGCGGGCCCCGTCACGGCGTTCCTGGCGGTGAACATCG
>JBMFUH010000411.1:0-2474 GCA_049966735.1 Isosphaeraceae bacterium | reverse complement strand
TCGGCTTCTGCTACCTCTTCGCCACGCTGGTCGTGCCCCGCGCGCTTGCCGCGACGTTGGCGTTCGCGATGAGCTGCAACGCGATCGTCTGGTACCACGGCGCGATCATCGCCAGCTATCCGGTCTGGCTGGCCACGCTCCCGGCGATCGGCTGGTTCGGCGTGCGGTACAAGCGGGACGGAAGACTCGGCGACCTGCTCGGCGCAAGCCTGGCCCTCGGCGCCGGGATGATCTGCCGGCCCGATCTGCTCTTCTTCGGCGTGCCTCTCTGGTTCGGCTGCCTGGCGCTGGGCAAGGCCAGTTGGCGACACTGGCTTGTGGGCGGCGCGATCGTGGCACTGGCCTGCTCGTGCTGGTTCTTCGGCACCGCCTGGGTCCTGGGGGGCGTGGATGTCTACCTGGAGCGGGTCAAGGCGAAGCACGACTTCGACCGCACCGGTTTCTCGCTCTTTGCCCGCGGCATGGTCGAGGGCCTCTTGCGCAACGGCGTCAAGTACACCCTCTTTCTCGCCTGGGGCGCGGCGATCGCCCTCCTGCCGTTCGCCTGGGGCGCCGGGGCTGAACTCCTGGCCTGGCGACAGCGCTGGCGGGGATTGCTCCTGGCTTTGCTCTGGGTCGGACCGTCCTGGTACTTCTCGTTCTGCATCTTCGCCGGCAACGCGGGCCTGATCTTCCCTTTCCTCCCCCTGCTCTACCTGGCCGCCGCGCGCGGATTTCAGCATCTTCTGGGGCGGCAGGGTTCCTGGCGAGCCGTCGCGGCGATGCTTCTGGTGGCAGCGGTCAGCCTGGTCCAGTATGTCGGCACCCCGCTCCGAACCGAGCAAAACCAGCGAGACGTGATTCTCAATGTGATGTTCTTGCGCTACACCGGATCGGGAATTCTCAACCGGTACAACTTCAACCTCGACGACTACGGCGTCTCCCCGTCGTTGGCATCCGTCACCCGCCAGATGCGCTCTCCCGAGGCGCTGCCGGTGAGTGAAGCGACCGTCCCGCGGCCTTCGTTGCGCACGCGGTAAAGCTGGCCGTTGATCCACTGGGCGTCCTCCGAACGAGCTTCGACCGCCTGGGTCCGGCAGGTCAGGCCGCGCGAGGCGAGAGCATCGGCAAAGCCCGCCGCGGAGGATCGTCCCGGGCAGGAGACGAGCCCAAGTCCGCCGGGAGCGAGCATCCGGGCAAGCAGCTCCGCCACCAGCGGAACCAATCTCCGCTCGTAAAGGACATCCGAGCCCAGGATGACCGGATAGGTTTCGTCGGGCGGCTCGCGCCAGTCCAGCAGACGGGTCGAGAAACGGGAACGATCAAAGCCATTTTCCCGGGCGCTTCGCTCCACGAAGCGCAAGGGAGCCTGGTCGTAATCACTGAAGCAGACATGCATCCCTCGCGAGAGCGCGACCAGCCCCGCCAGGCCCACGCCGCAACCGATCTCCAGGACCTGAAGCGGCTGCGTGCCGCCCTTGCCGGTCGGCCACGGCTCGCGGGCGACGACCTCCGCCAGCAGGAGCGCGCCGGGCCAGAGGTAGGCCCAGTAGGGCATGTAATCGTCGCGCTGGTTCCAGTCGCGGACCAGCGGATCGTCGAGCAAGCGATCGGGCTCGCCCGGTCGGACCACGCACACCGGCCGGCCCGCGAACTCGAGCCGGCTGATGACGACCGGCCCTTGATACTCCGTCTCGACAATCAACGTCGGCCTCATTTCTCGCGGAGCACGTCTTTCGCGTCAAACCTTGAATAACGGGACGAACCGGCGAAGATGTTCGCCGAGGGCATCGGCCAGCCGCACGGGTTCGGGAAAGAGCTGGTCCGGGCTGCTCCTCAAGGCCCAGGCAATCGCTTCCTGGCCCAGGTTGATCCTGAGGAGCCCGAAAGGGATGATGCGGAACTTCCGGAGCGAGACGCCCAGCGCACGCTCGAGCGTGGCCTCATCGCCGGGGCCGATCGGTTCGGCGGTGAACACCAGCGAGGTGAGTCCGATGACCGTTCCCTGCCAGGGTGGAAACCGGCTGCTCACCGCACTCGCCAGCCGTCGGAGCAGCTCTTCGTAGCCGGCGACGGAGAATGCGACGTCCAGCGGCTGGCGGGCCACGGCGACCACGCTCAGCCCCCTTCCGAGCAGGGGAACGGCATTCCAGCGGACGGCCCGGCGATAGTACCGGCGCACGTCGAGCGCGGGGTCGCGGAACTCCTCGCCCGCCTCGGCCACCGCGCCAGCCGGCCGGAGCACGGGACCTGTCAGTTCGTAAAGACGCTCCTCGATCAACCGTTTCCAGGCTCCAGGTGGTGCGGCGGGGGCTCCGCAACGATAGAATTAAACTGTGCGATCGGAGTCATTCGGAGGGATGTCGGTGATGGAGAATGACCTGCCTCCTCGTCCAGCCTCGGCGTCGCGCGTGAGCCTGTCAATCATCATCATGCCGAACCAGACCAATCCGTACGGCACGCTACACGGTGGCGTCTTGCTCCGGCTCGCCGAC
>JBMFUH010000410.1:0-6264 GCA_049966735.1 Isosphaeraceae bacterium | reverse complement strand
CGAAGATTCGCCCCCGTTCGTGCCGCCGCATCCAGTGGTCGGCCAGCCAGCCACCGGAGATCGCGCCGAAGATCGCCGCGACCTGCCAGTAGACCGTTGCCGCGACACCGGCCTGTCCTTGCCCGATGCCGAACTGTTGCTTGAGGATGGCCGGCATCCAGTCGCGAACCACCCAGCCCGCGATCGCCGGCAGTGTGAAGTAGAGCACCAGGAGGATGAACGAGAAATTCGAGAGCAACGTCCCGAGGGCTCGCAGGGGCGTCGACGACGGGCGGCCTGTTTCGTCGTTCAACCGAGCGGGATCGCGCAAGAGCAGCACGAGTGGCAGTGCGTAGACCATGCCGAAAACACCGGAGGCAGTGAAGGCGAACCGCCAGCCGAGGCCCGGCGCGTCGGCCACGTAGCCGCCGAAGCCTCCGGCGATGACGCCGCAGTAGATCGCCATCTGGTGCAGTCCGACCGCGCGGGACCGGGTTGGCCCGAGATGGTAATCGGCGATGAGGGCCAGAGCGGCCGGCATGTAAAACGCCTCGCTGATGCCCATGAGCGATCGCGCCCAGAGTAACGCGCTGTAGGTCGTGGCCTGGCCGGTCCACCAGGTTGTCGCCGACCAGACGAACAGGCTCATGCAGATCGTGAACCGACGGCTGAACCGATCGGCAATGTAGCCGCCGATGGGACTGAGAAAGGCATAGACCCACTTGAACTGGCCGAGCATCAAGCCCCAGTTCGCTTCCGTGCCGATGCTCGTGATGTCTGCCATCAGCGAATACTTCATCGCGGCTAGCATCTGACGGTCGAGGTAGTTCAAGAGCGCGACAGGCAAAAGCAAGACGACAACCATCCATGCCGTCCGGGAGTTCGATGGCTCGTATTCCGGCATTCTTCGCTTGCTCCGGGCTCAGGGTCGGCTTCAGGACTCTGGTGGAGTTTGCCATAGGTTCCACAACAGGATCAATGAGAGACGCAACCATTTCGCGGGGAGAGGGCGGCGTACCGCAGTCCACGTCACGACACATGGATAGAGAGAACGGGCGACATGCAGGGAAGGAAGTGTGACGGTGAGGGGACGATCCAGGAGCCATCCTGTGCTGATATCATCTATCGTCGGCCTGGTGCTCGGCCGATAACACCTGCCGGAAGGCACTGGCTAGCCAGACGATGACGACCCCCACTCCGCTGATCGCCAGGACAATCAGCAGAGCCGGAAGCAGCAGAATCGCCAACGCGACCTGAACTGCCCAGATCAGCAGGAATGAAATAGACGACTTGATGCGTGTGGCGTTCCAGTGAAGGCGAGGTACCGAAGGGCACAACCAGGCGAGAAATGGTGTGAGGGTCATCGTCTCTGGTCCCTTCGCCTCTCCGATGATTCGTCCACGCTCGTTCCTCCCTATAAAAAGACTCCTGTGTTAATTCTACCGCTCGGGCGTAGGAGTCAACCTCTCCTCTGCCGGATCGACGCGACGCCCGCGCACCGATTACCATAGAAATCTCGTCATTCAGGCGTACATGACTTTTGACATAAAGGGACGACCATGCTCAGCGCGCGAAATCAACTGCCGGCGACGATCAAGTCAGTCAAACTGGGGACCGTCATGGCCGAGGTGGTCATGAGCGTGGGTGACGTGGAACTGGTTGCCATCATCACGCGAGGCAGCGCCGAGGCGTTGGGGCTGAAAGCCGGAGACGCCGTCAAGGCGGTGATCAAGTCAACCGAGGTGATGGTCGACAAGGCTTGACCGCAGGCAACCTCAGCCCGCGCCCGATTTGCGAGAACGGCTTGTGGCGTTGATCGAGCAGCGCCAGAGGCTCGTGCTATCGCGACCGCATCCAGAGTATCGCGGCGACACCCAGAACGGCGAGGCTCAATGCAACTCCGATCCCGGGTAGCCAGGAGCCAGACTCCGGCGCGACGCGAATCGGCGGGGCCGTGGTGGACGTTGTCTGCTGCGCCGGCGGTTCTCCAGGCGTCTGGTAATGCTTGTGCTTCTTCGCGACGGCATCGAAAACCTGGACGCCTGGCTGGATGCTTGGCCAGAAGGCCGTCTTGGGGATGTCGGCGTCGAACGTGATCTCGCTGGTCTCGATCGTCCGGGTCATTTGCGGCTTCGACGCCCAATGACCGGCGTCGTCCTGCGTGACCCGGAACGATGTGTACTTCGACTTGCGCGGATAGTGCCGGCCAGAGATCGTGTCGAGCGTCGTCGCCTCCCAGACCCAGTTTGGCACGTTCTCGCGGATCTGCTCGGGGTTCCGATACGCGGCGATCTTGAGCGGGACCGAGGTCGCCTCGTCCAGCGAGTAGACGAGCGACTGCTTGTGGCCCGGAAGGCCCACCTCCTTGAAGTGGAAAACATTGCAGGTTCTGTCGATGACGCGTTCCTGGCCCATCGACTCGGCGGCCGGAAGAGCTTCGTGGAGAGGCGTAAGGCCGACGTGATAGTAGCGCAAGGGTTCCGGAGCGTCGCGATACCCGGTCTTCGACTCGATCATGAAATCGTGGCTGATGCTGACCATCTGCTGCCGATCGGGGTCATCGGGCATGTACCGGACGTTGGCACACTTTGCTCCGTCGCAGTACGAATCTGAGTGAGACCCTGGACCTTTCGGCGAGATAAGCCGCTCATCGAAGTGGCGCTCGCCCCGCGCCGTTTCGAGATAGGTCTGCTCCAGGGTACAGCTCGATTCGCCGTGTGACGCATCGAATTGCTTCTGGGCCGCCGAGACCCGCAATTGAATCGTCCGGGGCACCGTCTCATGGACGACCTTTTCGATGATCCGGCTCAGGGAGTCGTCCACGAGATTGCTCCAATCGCAGAAGCCGCACTCATAGGTTTCCGTATCCCATGCACACGTCCAGGCTGCCCCTTGCAACGTGGTTGATCGGGCGGGTCAGAGGTCAGGAATCGTCTCGCCTCCAGCTCGCGTGCCCAGCGCCCTCCATAGTTTTTTATCGATCCCGCTCGTGAAGAACCGTACTGAGCCGTCGGCCATGAGGGCGTTCACCCCTCCCGGGTGCAAGCTCCGCGCGGCGAACACGCCGATCCCCACGCCGAACGTTACCCCGCAGTCCGGCACTGGGGAATTGGGGGTGGCCGAGACCAGGAACTCCGTATAGACCGTCGTGCCGAGCATCCATGTCCGGCCGGCGTCGAGCTTCACCGCCGGAAGATCGGCCGGGAACGACCTCGCGCCGCAATAGGACAGCCACCAGTCGGCCGACATCGACAAGGGATTCTGCGTTTCGATTCCCCGCGCCAAGATCCAGTCCCGGCTCGGCATGTACCGGCGGCCCGGGCCCACGCCGCCGACCAGTTTCTCGGAAAAGGCCACGGTGAATGCGAGCCCATCCGTGAAGGAGGAGGGGGGCGTCCCGAAGTATGAGAAAGCGCCATCCGCAACGCCGTTCCGGCAGTAGCCGCAAATGCCCGCATTGGCCCTGTAGTTGTTGGGGCCGTACGGCGCCCGTGGCGCCGAGCCGTCGGAGGGACAAAGGAAGACATCTACAACCTGGGCCGCGGCCGTCACGTTCGCCCCCTCATGTTCGAAGTCGCTCAGCCAGGACGTGGGGACCGCGAAATTGATCGCGTTGTACAGAGCAACCTGGTCGAGCTGGCCGAGCAACTCCGTCTGAGCCGAGTAGAGCGAACCCCGATACGCCCGTCCGATTCTTAGATTGGGAAAGGCGTAAGACACGGGCGCTGGCGGGAACATTCCCAAGGCGCTCGCGTAGTTGTGCAGCGCGATCCCAAGCTGCCGCAGATTGTTGGCGCACCGGGCGCGCCGGGCCGCCTCGCGAGCGGCCTGTACCGGCCCCAGCAGCAGGCTGGCCAAAAGGCCGATGATTCCGATGACAACCAGCAGCTCGACGAGCGTGAAGGCGGGTCTTCTCGTCACGGCCGACTCTCCTTCCGCGTCGCTTTCTCCTTCTTCGATGCGGTGAACAGGACCGGAACAATTACGCCAGCGTAGCAGTAGGCCGGCGCCCCAGCAACCTGAGCGCGCCGCGACCCGTTCCGCTCTCGCAATCCACACAGCCGCTTCCATCGGGTTGTCTGGTGTCGCCGTAATGTCGTTCACATCAAGACTCATCATCTCAGAGAATTAAGATTTCGCCCCAACCCGGGCGTATCTCGCGGACGAAACCTAGACCAGAGTTCGCTGCTCCCGCGCACGGAAGAGTACACGGTCCTCGGGGCGAGCGAGCCTGAAGGTCGTCTTATTGACCCACGACGTTTCACCGTGTAACGGGTTGGGGGATCAGGCCGGTTTTCCCTCTTCGAGCGGAAAGACCCTGGGTCCTCGACCGCAGGGAGGTGTTCGGTGTTGCCCTGGCAAATGCTTCGCGCCCGTGACAATCGTCGCGCCCGACGCCTGAGCGATCGGATGGCCCCGGAACAGCTCGAGGAGCGGCAATTGCTGTCGTACTCGTCGCTGGGATCTTCACTCCCCGACCTGCGTATCAGTGGCTCGGCCGGTACGGTGGCAAGCTGGGGCAGCACGCTCTCCGTCTCGACCATCGTGCAGAACATCGGCGCGAGCACGATGAGCGAGCCGCTTTCCCAGACTCCTCCCGGTCAGATCGTGGTTGGTGCCGACGGCAACCCGGTGCCTCCTTTTGCCGTGCCCAGTTCGGCAAGCGCCCCGGACAGTGTCATCAACGTGATCCTCTCGCCCCGGCCGCGCTCGCTGGCAGGCGCCATCTCGATCGGGTCGATCAGCGCTCCGTCGCTCGAGCAGAACAGCGTGGAGCAGCTTTCCAATTCGATCACGCTGCCGCAACGTCCCAGTGGCTTCAGGGCCACCGGCATCATGTACGTCCGGCTGCAGGTCGTCTCGGCGACTGGAATTCCGTTTGCCGCGGACTCTCAGACGATGAGCGCGCCCATTCCCGTGCGGTTCATCGCGCAGGCGCTACCCGAATTGCGGACCACGGCGCTCAGTGTGCCGTCGGTCATGCAGCCGGGAGACACGATCGTTCCGACAATCCAGATCACCAACCTCGGCACGGCCCCAGCTCCGGCCGGCGTCCAGGTGGCACTTGTCGCCTCGGTCAGCCCCGACTTCAACCTGGGCAGTTCGATCGTGGCGCTTTACACCTTGCCGTCGACGCTTCCCGGCGCGTCCGACGCCCCGGTGAAGACGAGCCCGCGCCACCACATCCGGCTCTCGGGCCTCAACTCCACCGTGAACAACGTCACGCCTGGAAACAACGTGGAAACCTTCACGGGCACCGCGGTAACCTTGCCGACCAGTCCCAGCACCTATTATCTCGGGGTTGTGATCGACCCCTACAACACGCTCAAGCAGGTTTCCTTGCCGACCAACCGTCTGGAACAGATCAAGGTGGTGGGGCCGGCCACGTCGGGTCTGCCGCCCGCTGGCGTGGTCAGCTCTTCCGCACTCGCGCAGCCGTTCCCGAATCCTCCCGACGGCGTGTCGATCGGTTACGTGAACCCCAACGGGGTTTGACCATGGCGTCACAGTGGGGCGGATCAGGGGCCATGGCGTACCGCGCCTTGGCCCCTCGCCTTCTCCTTGCCTTCTTGAGGAAGTCTTCCGCTCCCTTGACCAGGCCGCCGGCCTGCCCCTAAAATCAACTTCTCGATGGACCATGGGACAGCCTCCACCAACCACCCGGACACTGGACCGAACCGCCGCATGAGCCGCCGCTACGTGAACCAGCTCTCCCATGGAGATTCGATCGACGAGTCGTACCTGGTCGCCGACAAGCAGCTCCGGGCCAATCGCCAGGGGAATCTTTATCTCCAGCTCGAGCTGCGGGACAAGACAGGAAGCGTCGGCGCCCGACTCTGGAACGCCACCGAAGAGTTGGCGCGGTCGTTCGAACCGGGAGATTATCTCCGCGTTCGGGGCAAGACCCAGGTCTTCCAGGGTTCGCTCCAGATCATCATGACCCACCTCGACGTTCTCGACCCCAACCGTGTCGAGGCCGAGGATTTCTTGCCCCAGAGCTCGCAGAACGTCGCCAAGCTGATGGCCCGGCTGCGCGAGGTGCTCTTGGCCATGAGCAACCCGCACCTCCGCGCGCTCGTGGAATGCTTCCTCATCGACGACGAGTTCGTTCGTAAATTCACCGCGGCTCCGGCGGGCATCAAGAACCACCACGCTTACCAAGGAGGCTTGCTCGAGCACGTCGTCGCGCTGCTCAATGTGGCCGACAGGATTCTCGACCTCTATCCCGAAATCGATCGCGACCTGCTTTTGACCGGAATCTTCCTGCACGACCTGGGCAAGATC
>JBMFUH010000409.1:0-6273 GCA_049966735.1 Isosphaeraceae bacterium | reverse complement strand
GGGGCGGTGGGCGCCGGTGCGGTGACGACGTCCAGATCGGCGACTCCCAGGAGCATGGCACTCGAGGCGCCTGAGTTTCCGGGTTGGCTGGATGTCTTGGCCGACTCATCGCTGTCGCGGATCTGGAGCGGGGGGCTCAGGCGAACGCTGCTCGGCTGTTCAGGAACCGGCATGGTCTCCCGGACGGCGGTTGAACCCTCGGGCCGTTTCTGGCGGGCACGCTCGGCCAGGTTGGCCCGGGTGTAACCTCTGCCCGGGATGGGCTCAACGAAGAGGGCCGATCGGCGGGCCGGATCAAACTGATTGACCTTCATGTCCCGAAGTGCGACGTCAAGAGCGATCAACTCTTTTTTCCACTCGAGGACGATCTTTTCGGGCAAGACGCAGGTCTCCGTCGCTACCGGACCGGCTTCTGATGGACTTGATGTTCGCCGACCGACCGGCAGCGTCTGATACTTGTTGATCGTCGCCTGGGCGATGACAGTCTTGCCGTCCGTGTCCTTGATCCGCAACTCGTGGACCTGGAGCGTTCGATCCGAAACGATCATGTCCCGCGAATAAGTCTGGCCGCCGGCGCGGGTCGGTGGAAAGGCAAGCTCCGTCGTTCCAGGCAGAGGGCCGGGGCGAGACTTGATCTGGGCCGCCTCCGAGGAGGTGATCTTCTTGAGTCCCATGGCCTCGACGATCCAGTCCGGCTGATAGGTCACCGCCAGCGAGGTCGAGCCGAGATCCTCGTAATTGCAGTAGTAGACCGATTTGTCCTGCTGGTTTGAGAACCAGAACCAAAATTCCTCGTCGTTGGATCCGATATCGGCGATGTTTCGACCGAAGGCGCCCTGGAACATCTCCAGCTTGAAGTTGCGGGGCCGCTCCAGGGCCAGGCGGCCGTCGAAGCCCCCCGCACGCTCTTTCCCTGGAGGACCGATCTTCCCGCCGATGGACGCCCTGGCCTCCACGCTCCGAATCCGCGCGGCGTTCTCGTTGTGCTCGGCAACGAACTGGTCGACGTCGAACGTGGATCTGGCACGGTTTTCCGGCGGACGCGTGTGGGCGATCGAGTTGGTGTTTGCCGTGCGACAGCCGACAAACAGGCTGGCCAGCATCGCAAGCAGCAATCGTGGCGCAACCTTCATGGCCCTGGTCCTCATGACAGGCGAGAGTTGTTGCGGGGAGCCGGCGGATCGGCTCCCTCGGCACCGCGATCGGCCCCGGCCTCGCCGGAGGCCGGGAAGTCGCAACGACACCGATAGCGGAATCGGAGATGGAAGCACGAAGGGGCGCTCACCTTAGCGAATCTTGCCTGGGAGGACAAGCGCGATCTCGTGACGTACGGCTCCGGTTCCCTTTATCGGCCGATTCGTCTCTCAACTTGCCAGAAACCGCTCCAGGGCGTCGAAGCCTTTCTCGATGGTGGCCAGGTCGGTGGCGAAGGACATCCGGGCGTAGCCCTCGGCCCCGAACGCCGAGCCCATGACGAGCGCGACCCTGGCGGAGCCCAGAGCCGCCATGCAGAAGGACGTGGAGTCGGTCACCTGGCGGCCGCCCAGCGTCCGGCCAAAGTAATGGGAGACATTCATGAAGGCGTAGAAGGCCCCTCCCGCTGGGACGCAGGTGACGTTCGGCAGCTTGGCAACTCGCTGCGTCACATAGTCGCGCCGGCGGGCGAACTGGGCCTTCATGGCGACGACGGAATCTTGCGGCCCCGTGATCGCCTCGAGAGCGGCCCACTGGCTCACCGAACAGGGATTGCTCGTTTCCTGGCTCTGCAGATCGGTCATGAACTTGGAGACCTGGGCAGGGGCCACGCTCCAGCCGATGCGCCAGCCCGTCATCGCATACGTCTTGCTCACGCCCGAGATGGTGATCGTCCGGTCCTTGAGGCCCGGCCGAAGCGTGGCGAAGCAGGTGGGGCGGGCGTCGCCGTAGGTCAATTGCTCGTAGATCTCATCGGAGAGCACGCCGATTTCGGTCTGGAGCACGGCGTCGGCCAGCGCTTCCAGTTCGGCACGGCTGTACACAGATCCCGTGGGATTGGACGGGCTGTTGATCATGAGCAGTTTGCTTCGGGGAGTGACTGCATCCAGCAATTGCTGGGGCGTGAGCTTGAATCCGGAAGCTTCGGACGTGGCCAGCACGACCGGCTGAGCGCCGGTCAACTTCACCAGATCGGAATAGCTGACCCAGTAGGGTGCCGGAATGATGACTTCATCACCGGGCCCGCAGACCGCCATGAGCGCGTTATGGATGGAGTGCTTGGCTCCGTTGGAGACGACCACCTGGTTCATCTCGGTGGGCAGTCCCTCCTGGTGCGTGTAATGGTCGGCCACGGCCTGGCGCAACTCGGGGATGCCGGCGGGGGGGGTGTAATGGGTCTTGCCCGCCCGGATCGCCCGCAGTGCCGCCTCCTGGATATTCTGGGGCGTATCAAAATCGGGCTCGCCCAGGGCGAAGTCCAGAATCTCCAGCCCTTGTGATTTGAGACGCTTCGCCTCCGCCCCCATCGCCATGGTTGCCGATGGCTCAATCAACCCCGACCGTTCTGCAAGCTCCAATGCCATGATCATTCCTCACTCTCAATTTCCCGGCTTTCGACCAGTTCACCCGACGAGTCCGCTAAATTGGTAAATTCTTGCCAACCATCCTCATTTCTCACCGATTTCGCGGATTGCATTTTACCGATCTCCAGCATCATGCCCAGCTTCCGTGATCAGTTTGCACGAGCCCCGTAGGCATGATAAATTATGCTGTCAGGGTAATCCATGATGGCGACCTGGAACGAGGATGGTGACCTGGAACGAGTACCCGCGGTTTCAGGATCGGGACGACCCCGAGCGGCCAGTGGGTTGCCAGTCAAGAAACGATTGCCAAAGTTGTTCTTCGGTTCGGACGTCTCGTGGTCGGCGACTCGGTTGTTGAGCGCGACAACGAACGGCCGATACGAGCACAGTGTAACGCCAGGACTGAAGGAAAAACAGGATCAAGGATCGGTAATCCCACGCGGCACCTAGAGACATCGCTGAGATCGAGGGTGGGAGAGGACCATGCACCGCGTCGTCGTGACCGGGATCGGGGTGGTAGCCCCCAACGGGATTGGCCGTAAAGAGTTTTTCGAGGCGATCCTGGAGGGGCGATCCGGGGTTGGATACATCGAAAGCTTCAACACCGCCGGCATGCCGATCAAGATTGCCGGAGAGGTTCGAGATTTCGACGTGATCCCGTACCTGCATGAGCACAAGAAGAACGCCAAGTTGATGGGCCGCGCGGCACGGTTCGCCGTGGGAGCGGCGGCACTGGCCGTGGAGGATGCGGGGCTGGACACGGGCACCCTCGATCCCGGCCGATTGGGCGTCTGCATGGGGACGGGCATCACGCCGGTGGATGTGCAGGAACTGGTTCCTCCCATCCTCAAGAGCGTGGACTCAAACGGCTGTCTCGACCTGGCCAGATTCGCCCAGGCGCGGTCGGAATCGATCTTCCCCCTCTGGCTGCTGCAACATTTGCCCAACATGGCCGCGGCCCATATCTCGATCCTGCACCATGCCATGGGGCCGAACAGCACGATCGTGACTGCCTGCGCCGCGGGAACTCAGGCGGTGGGCGATGCCTTTCGATTCATCGCCCGGGGAGACGCGGACGCCATGCTTGCCGGTGGGTGCGACAGCCGGCTCGATCCCCAGCTTCTGGTCGCGTACGCGGCCATGAAGGCGGTCAGCTCGTCGATACGCCCTCCCACGGAAGTCTCCCGTCCCTTCGACGCCGAACGGGACGGCTTCGTCATGGGAGAGGGAGCGGCCGTCCTGGTCCTGGAAAGCTACCACCGTGCCAGGAAGCGGGGGGCGAGAATCTACGCCGAGATCACCGGCTATGGCTCCTCGTTCGACGCCTTCGGCATCACGCGTCCCGAACCGGAGGGGAAGGGCGCGGCGCTCTCCATGACCGCAGCGCTGCGTGAGGCTCGCATGGACCCGGCCCAGATCGATTACATCAACGCCCACGGGACCAGCACGAAGCTGAACGACCTGATGGAAACCGTCGCGGTCAAGCGGGTTTTCGGCCACCGCGCTCCGTCCATTCCCATGAGCTCGCAAAAATCGATGATCGGCCACCTGATCGGCGCGTCGGGCGCCGTGGAGGCCGCGGCCACCGCCCTGTCTCTGGAACAGGGCGTCGTCCCACCCACCATCAACTTGGCCACTCCCGACCCCGAGTGCGACCTCGACTACGTCCCCAACACCGCTCGGGAGATCCCCCTGCGCGCGGCCATCACCAACAGCTTCGGCTTTGGCGGGCAAAATGCCTCGCTCGTGCTGACCCGCGTCTGAATTGGAGGAACTGACAATCCTGGCGCGCCGGGGGGATCTCGTGGAACGGAATGAATTCCATTCCACGTCCACCGGCGCTTATTGCCAGATTGCGATCCGTGGCATAGGGTTCTTTGGGGAACTGGTCAGTATCATGATGTCGTTTGGTGCAGGGCCCGAATTTGTTCCTCGGTCCACATGCTACAGGCCGAGCGGCCCCTCGTACCAATTTGTCCGCGTCGTTGCGCGGGGACGAAGCCATGGTCCGATCAAGAAAGAGTCGGGCGACCGCGGCGCACGCGGGGGCGGATCGCCGCACAACCTGCCGCTATGAACCGAGGGCCAAGAGCGCGGTCCTGACCTTGGGGTGGGACAATTCAGAGGGCGAGCTTACGGTCGACCTCAAATGTATCTCGCTTCAGGGGTGCATGGTGAGGTCCCGCGCCGGCCTACCTCTGAACCGCGGCGATCCAATCTGGCTCAGGGCCTCGGATATGACCGACTCGGATTGGATCGAGGGGAAAGTCGTCGCGGTTCACAAGCCATTTCTGCGCGGGCAACAGATCCGCATCCACTTCGCGTCGAGCTTGTCCTTCGAGGTCTTCAAGACGCTTGTCTATGGTGCGGATGAAGTCGTGCCAGTGGAAATCATCCGTCCGGAACATGAAACGGACCAGTTCTGGCGATAGTAGCCCGGATTCAAGAAGCCCTGAGCAGGTGTGCAGCGATCCAGGCTCGAAGCAAGGGGTCCCATTCCGAGTCGGAGAGCCCCTCGCCGAGGCTGAGCGCTTCGAGCACTCGTTCTGGAGTAAGCATGGGGAGGGACAGGCTCTGGACGATCTGGACATACTTGTCACCTTCCAGTCGGCCAAACCAGAGCCGTTTCGTTCGCGAGCGGAACCTCCAGACTTCGGGAACGCCTAGCGCGGCGTAGAGCGGGAGACGACCTCGCGATCCACCCCGATGATCCACCTCGATCCAGAGGTCGGGCGGAGGGTCGACTTCAAGGTCGATCTCATCCTTGCCCCGGACTGGCGATTCGTTCGCCAGATAAAAGCTCTGGCCCGGCTCTCTGCCACTGCCGCGCCTCGGCTGTCTCCCCTTCCTTTTGAAGGTTGTCGATCCCGTGCTCAAGCAGGGTATCTGAAGAATAGCGGTCACGGCCAGAATCAGCAGACCGAGACGCCACGAGTATTTCTCGTGGAGATAGAGGGGCGACATGATTTCCAACGTTCCATCATAGTAGGTCATTCGAAGATGCTCATTACCCGTCGCCCGACGAACCTCCTCATAAAAATCAAAGGACGCACCATGAAGAGTTGTTACGGACCCAGTTTCAACCCTTGCGGTTGGCATGGCTCGTGCTCCAGTCAGAAAGACTCAGATCGATTAGACCAGACGAAGTGTGGCCGGTCGAGAGAGACCCTTCGACTCCTCGAGTATCGTAGGGCCCGCCGTGCGGACTGATGGCCCGAGCATTTGGTCCGCACAGTGGACCGTACAGCGGGCTCGCGCGGGATCGGTGAGCTGCTTCCTTCAACGGGTGGTTCGCCTCTGCTCGAACAAGAACACGCCCTTCTTGTTGGCCGTGACGATGTCGAGCAGGCCGTCGCCGTTGAAATCGGCGACGACGAATTGTGTTCCCACTCCGCTTTGATCGTCGATCTCGTGCGGAGTGAACGAGATCAGGCCGCTGGAAGCGCGCTTGGCCTCGAACCAGAAGAGCTTGGGCGGCTTGTCCGAGCCCGGCTCGCTCGTCCCGTGCGACCAGAACCGTTTGCCGGTCACAAGGTCCTTCAAGCCGTCGCCGTTGATGTCGGCCGCGATGAGCGCATGGGTCTCGGAGATGAGATCGGGGAAGAGGTTGTGCTTGGTGAACGCGGGCGAACCGTCCTTCGTTTCCCTCTGCTCGAACCACCAGATGCCGTACTTGTGGGCCGAGCTGGCAATGGCGTCGGGCTTGCCGTCGTGG
>JBMFUH010000408.1:3815-6281 GCA_049966735.1 Isosphaeraceae bacterium | reverse complement strand
TCGTGGCTCCTCGCCGCGCCTTGCACGCCAAGACGCTGAGCAACGTCGAGGAGGTGAAGGCGCGCCACGGCCTCATCATCAGCGTGGGAACCGAGGGAGACGAGACGCTCAAGCAGCTCTCGGACGTCTTCTTGCCCGTTCCCGACGCGCCCGAGGTGATCCAGCCGCTCTTGTCGGTCGTCCCGCTCCAGCTTCTGGCCTATCATGTCGCGCGGCTGCGCGGCTGCGACATCGACAAGCCGCGAAACCTAGCCAAGAGCGTGACGGTGGAGTGATCGCGGAAAAGCGGAATGGAAAACGGACACGGGGCAGACCGGAATTCCGGTTGCACCCGTGCCCGCTGGAGGTTGGCTTGTCAGTCAAAGGGTCAAAGCTCAGCGGCCGCCGCCACCAGGCCGGGGCTCAAACTTGATTTCAAACGGCGAGCCGAGCATGTTCTTCCAGGTGGTCTTCTGCTCGTCGGTCAGCTTGGCCACGATCTTCTCCACGGTCGCCTTGCGGTGCGCGGTGATCTTCTTCATCGTGCCTTCGCGATCGTCCTGGAGCCCCTGGAAGAGCTCGCGCATCTGGCTCATGGATTCCTCATTGATCGTCTTGATCTCGCTCTTCTGGGCGTCGGTCAGCTTGAGCCTGCTCGCGACGTGCTCGTCGGCGAAGGCCTGCGGGCCTTGCATCTGATGCTGGATCTGATGGACCCGGCGCAGTTGCTCGGGTTTGAGGAATTCCTTGGCGCCGTTGTGCGCCATCGTGTTGAGCTCGTTGCTCATCTCGCGCATCTTGGCGAAGCGCTCCTGGCCCTCCAGCCCCTCGGTGGCGGCCGTGATCTTCTCGCGGACCTTGGCGGCCAGATCTTTCGCCTTCTCGATCTGAGAGGCGTCGAGCTTCAGCTCTTCCTGAACGCTCTTGTTGGTCAGCAGCATGGCGATACCACCGCCGCCGCCGAGGAAACCACGTCCGCCCCCGCGACCCTGCTGGACCATCACCGGAGCGGCCATGAGTGCGACCAAACCGAGAGCAACCATCGTCTTGCTCAGCGTCCTCATCGCGTCAAACTCCCCGTGCAGGCGGGAAATCGATTCCACGTCGCCGAGACCTCCAGACTGTCACGAGCCCGGCAACCAATCTCGACGGTACACCAGCGGACGAATTCCCAATGCCTGATAGCCAAGTCAGCGACAAGAGTGCGCTATTGGACCATGTTTTTCCCAGACAAACCCCAGGAAATGTACGAATTTTGTCCTGGACTCGCTCACAAGAGATGCTTATAGGCGCATTTGTTAAATTAAATGAAGTGCTCAAATGCGCAATGACCACGGTCCGCCCGTGTCACTCGGGAGGTGTATATCATGATATGAGGAGAAAAGGGAGAGACTGAAGTATCGTAGGGTCCGCTGTGCGGACCAGATGCCCTGGCCCTCGGTCCACGGTGGGCCGTCGGCCAGCAAACCGCTCCAGGCTAACGCTCACTCAGGTTTCTTGACCTCGTCTTCGATCAGCTTGAGGAAGTCTGCTTCCTCATCTTGCTTCTTCTTGGGCTTGGGTTGGGGTTGAGGGGCGGCCTTGAAATGCTCGGGCACGGCGTCATCAAACTCAGCCTCGTCGGCCGACACCCGCTCGATGATGGTGGGCGCCGTCTTGGGCCGCGAGCGCTTTCCGGGTCTGTCGCTGTCGGTGTCGAGCCCGGCCAGTTCCATCAAGGAGTGCTTCTTTCGTTCCTCCTGAATCTCCTCCTCCAGCACCTGGTGCTTGGCGAGGAATGCCTCCGGCCCGGCCGGCTCATAGTCGATCGTGTAGAGGTGGTCGGCGATCCCGACCTCATCCTCCGGCATGATGGCGTGCTGACTGGAGAGCCGTGAGCCGTTGACGCTGGTGCCGTTGGTTGAACCCAGGTCGCGGACGTGCCAGACGCCGTTGAGCAGGCTGAGCACGCAGTGCTTGCCCGAGACATTCTCGTACTCGAGGCGGATATCGCAACTCGCGCGCCGGCCCACCGTGAGCTCGGGTTTGAGCAGGGGGATCGAGTCGCCCCCTCCAACCGGAATCAGCGTTCCCAGGACTTCGGGCAGAGGCGGCATAGCTCTTTTCTCCGTGAGGCGAAATCTGGCCTGCTTGACCCCGAAAAGTGGACCGGCCCCGAGACTGGTATCGTAACAGAAGGGCGGCGGGCCGCTCAAGAGTCCAGAAACCGAAGATTGTTCAGAAAACCCGATGGTCATGGGGAGCCTCCAGACGGCCCAGTGCAGACCCCTGGAATGCCCCTGGCGCATCAGGTAGCCTCAGCGGCTATGGGGAACCCAATCGACACTCTGGAACGGAGCATTGCCATGTCGCTTGATGCTGACAACCGCGAAATGAGCCGCCGACATCTGCTGACCTCGGGGCTGGCCGCCGCCGGTCTGCTTGCCCTCGCGCCCGGGGCCAGGGCAGGACTGGGCAGCGCTTTCGGAACCGTGGCCGAGGGAGATT
>JBMFUH010000408.1:0-3805 GCA_049966735.1 Isosphaeraceae bacterium | reverse complement strand
ATTACGGCCCGTTCAAGATGGGACTGCAAAGCTACTCCCTGCGCGGGCTCACCTGGGACGGCAAGCCCGATCTCATGAAGGCCCTCGCCGTGACCAGGGAGCTCGGTCTGCACTACTGGGAAGCCTTTCCCGACCACGTCCCGATGACCGCTGACCGCGCCAAGATCAAGGAGATGAAGGCGAGGATCGAGGTCCAGGGAGTGCATGTCAGCGGCTACGGAGTCGTCCCGCTGGGCAAGGATGAGGCGGCAAACCGGAAGATCTTCGAGTTTGCCAAGGCGATGGGCCTGTCCTACCTCTCGGTCGACCCCGACCCCGCCAGCTTCGACCTCCTGGACAAGCTGGTCGAGGAGTACGACATTCCCATCGGCATCCACAACCACGGGCCGGGACATAGGTTCGCCCTGATCGACACGATCGCGGCGGCGATCAAGGACCACAGCCCCAAGATCGGCTGCTGCATCGACACGGGGCATTTCCTCCGCTCGAAGCAAGATCCGGTTCGCGCCGTCGAGGTCTTCGGCAAGCGGGTTTACGGCGTCCACCTCAAGGACGTCAAGAACGCCGAGACGTTCTCGCTCTTGGGCGAGGGAGACCTGCGACTCGTCGACCTGCTCAAGACCCTGGCCGCCGGCAACTACAGCCACTGCCTGGCGATCGAGTACGAGGAGAAGCCCGAGGCCCCGGTCGACGACATCAAAGCCTGCCTGGCCGCCACGCGCAAGGCCATCTCGGCCGCCCGCGGCGCCTGAGCACGACCGCGACAGCCAGAACACATCCGGTCCGACTGCCCCGCGCCAGGGAACCACCGCCGGCGCGAGGCATCATGACCCAGCGGCCTCAGCCTGGCATTTCTCCAACTGATCGAGAACATAAGTTCACGATGTTCGCGGATAATATTCCCTTTATGCACCAGCTTTTCGCGAAAGCTGACAGACTCACCGGTGAGGTGATTGGGGCCGCTATCGAAGTGCATCGAGTCATGGGGCCGGGGCTGCTGGAGGGCATCCGCCAGCGCTGCCTGTCGCGCGAACTCGAACTCCGTCGGACATTCCTGTCCGACCGGGACGGACAAAAATGCCGGCTACAGAGGAATTGACGACGTTCGGCGCGGGTCTCTGACCCCGCCGCCTGTCGGAGGAGAAGAAATGCCACAACAAACAGCGATCAACATGAAGTCTCCCAATCTCCAGCGAGCGAGGCTGATCGTTACCGGGGCCTGGCTGCTCTTCGCGCTGGGCGACGTCGGAATTGCTCCGGCTCATGCGGAGGCCCGGAACGCCCAGGCCCCGGCGACAGCTCGCCGCCCGAGCATTCTCTTGATCATGCCCGACCAGATGCGGGGCATGGCCATGGGCTGCATGGGCAACGCGGAGGTACAGACGCCCAACCTGGACAGGCTGGCATCCCAGGGCGTCCTCTTCCGCAACACCTTCGCCAACACGCCGGTCTGCTGCGCGGCCCGCGCTGTGATTCTCACCGGCAAGTATGCTCATCGGCACGGCCTTGTTGCCAACGACCTGCGCTTGCGCGAGTCGGAAACGACGCTTGCCGAGATCCTCGCCGCGCAAGGCTATCGCACGGGCTTCATCGGCAAGTGGCACCTCGACGGCGGCATTCGCATGCCCGGCTTCATCCCTCCCGGACCGAGGCGGCAGGGATTTACCTTCTGGGCCGCCAGCGAGTGCAACCACCAGCACTTTCATCCCCTCTACTTCCGCGATGACGATCACCCCATCAAGGACGATCGCTTTGAGCCGGAGGTCTGGACCGATCGGGCCATCGAGTTTCTCGATCAAATCGGCGATCAGCCGTTTTTCCTCGAGATCGCCATGGGGCCGCCCCACGACCCCTATGGTGCGCCTGAGAAGTATATGAAACGTTACGACCCGGCACGGTTGACCATGCGGCCCAACTGGGTCAAAAACGTGCCGGGCGGAAGCCGCAAGGACGTGGCCGCCTACTATGCGGCGATCACCGCGATCGACGAGCAAGTCGGCCGGTTGCTGAAGACACTGGAGGAAAAAGGCCGGGCGCGGGACACCATCGTGGTGTTCATCTCCGACCATGGCAACATGCTGGGCTCACACGGACAGCGCCACAAGCGGAAGCCCTGGGAAGAGTCGATCCGCGTGCCCGGCATCATCCGCTTTCCCGCCCAGGTTCAACCGGGCCGTCAATCAAGCGCGATCGTGACACACGTCGACCTGGCCCCCACGTTGCTCGCGCTCTGCGGGCTGCCGGTCCCCGCGTCGATGCAAGGTACGGACTTGTCCCAGGTTGTCATGGGCAAGACCGAGCAAGGGCCGGAGGCCGCGTTCTTCCAGATCTTCACCCCGTTTGCCGGCGATGGCACCCCGCGCCCCTGGAGGGGGTTGCGGACGAACCGCTACCTCTACGCCCGCACCGAGGCCGGCCCCTGGCTGCTCTACGACCTGAAGCACGATCCCTACGAGTTGAAAAACCTCGCGCAGGATTCCGACGCCGCCGCGCTCAAGGATGAGCTGGAGGCACAACTGGCGCGGTGGATGAAGCGCGTCGGCGACGATTGGTCCGCCGATTCGATGATCCCGGTCGAAGACAACGCACAGCTTTATCGCTTCAAGACGTTCTACACGATCAAGGAATATCAGGACTGGGCCGCGCGGCACCCGGACCTGGTACCCAGGAGATGACGGCCGCTCCATAAACAACGATAACGGGCTGCGTCCCCGTTTCGCTCCACCTACGCTGCTCCGGCAAACGCCCCTCGTGAGACAATCCCAACGCGCCGGGATTGTCCCTGGCAAGACTGAGAATATGTAATGGACAAGATTGGAATCTTGTCCCACGTTCAAACTACGTCGGACCTTCTTGTCCGGCCATCGCGAACCTGACCCCCGCGCGGTACACTCGGGCCGCCGCGCTGTCACATTCTTGAGGGTTCGTTCCATGACCACGCTTTTCGCTTCGTTTCTGGCGACGGTCCTGGTTGCGCAAGGTCAAGGCGGGACCGTGCAAGGCAAGGTCGTCGACGACCAGGGCAAGCCGGTCGCCGATGCACAAGTTGTTTGCTTGACGCCCCGGCCCTGGACTGGCGCCGGCGGGTCAGTGGAGTTACAGACAAAGACCGACGCGCAGGGCAGATTTCAGCTTTCGCCCACGCGATTGCAGCGGGCGGCTTCCTCTCGACTCTGGGTGTGTCGTCCGGGCTGGACCGTCGCGTCTGGCGAGAGCAACCCGTCGCCCCCACAAGTGGCCGTGCACAAGGCCCAGCCGAGAATCGTGAAGGTGGAAGATGCCGACGGCCGACCCGTCGCCGGTGTGCGGCTGTCTCCGCTTGTCCTCAACGGCCCAGGCCGATGGGGACGGGATGAGGTGCCCGACACGGTGGCCATGCAGCTTGCCGTCACGACCGGAGCGGATGGCCAGGTGACGCTCAATTACCTGGCCGGCGGCGACAGGCTCGTCACCGTGCGCCTCACGGCCCCGTCGATCGGCACGCAGGACTTACAGTTGCTCGCAGACCCGCTCCGCGGTAAGCAGGGCGCGACGATCGCCATTCACCTCGGGGCAACGCAGCGATTGGCCGGTCGCGTCCGCAGCCGCTCCGGGAAACCGGTCGCCGGGCAGGAAGTCGAGGTCTGGTGCAAGGGAGACAACACCTGGCTACGGACGAAGCCCGTGGTTTTTCCGGATGGCCCCGTCCGGACGAAGGCCGACGGCTCGTTCCGGACTCCCACCAATCTGCTGGTCGGGTCAACATACATGGTGGTGGTGCGTACGCCGGGGTTCGAGCCGGTCTTCTCGAAATGGATCACGATCG
>JBMFUH010000407.1:0-6283 GCA_049966735.1 Isosphaeraceae bacterium | reverse complement strand
GCCCTTTGAGGTTCTTGATATTTGATTTGTCGGGCAGGTTGCCGCTGCCCAGCTTGCCCAGCGCGGCGGCGGTGACCCAGGGAGGATTGCCCACGACCAGCAGCGGGCCGCTCTCCCGCCAGGGCAAGCCGGTGCGCAGGTCAAGTTCGAAGAGGCTGGCGCGGATGAGCTCGACCCGGGTGCCATTTTTGCCGGGGGCCAGCGACGAGGCGGCGGCGTAGTGGCGTTCTTGGAGCTCGATCCCGATCATTTCCCGAGGGGGATGCGCGGCGTCCAGCAGGACGCTCAGGAATGTTCCCGTGCCGCAGGTCGGTTCCAGGACCCGGGTCCACCGTGTGCCGATGGACCCGAGCCCGCGGACGATCGCCGCGGCCAGTTCCCGAGGAGTCTGGAAGTCTCCCAGCTCGCGCTTCACCGGGCCTGCCTTCCGCGCGCGGCGGAACGTTGGGAAGCGAATTGCCAGAGGGCGCGCGGCTACTTGACCTTGGCTCCGGCTACGCACTCGGGATCATCGGGGGTGAGCACGATGACCTTCTCGCCCGAGGTGGCAGCGAGGAGCATGCCGTTTGAGCTCTCGCCCCGCAGCATGGCCGGCGCCAGGTTGTTGACGATCACGATCAGCTTGCCCGTGAGCTGCTCGGCCGTGTAATGCTGGCGGATCCCGGCGACGATCTGCTTCTGTTCGTCACCGACGTCCACCTGCAAGAGCATGAGCTTGTCGGCATTGGGGTGCGGGCGGGCCTCGACCACCTTGGCCACCCGGAGTTCAAGCTTGGCGAAATCTTCATACGCGATCGTATCGGCCATCGTCAGACTCCCTCGAGGTCATCGTTCCCAATCGATGCTACCGGGCCCGGTCCCGGCAGACCAGACGGACCGCCCCGCGCCTCAGGTCGCGGATGACCACCCAGGCGATGACAAACGGGGTGGTGGGGTGGCGCAAAATCGTGGGCAAGTTGCGTTCGAAGACGAAGTGGCCAATCCACATGATCGCGTACGAGGCGACGAACAGGCCCAGCGACCAGTACGGGCGGAACGGCGCCAGCAAAACCGCCGCCGCCATGATCGGCCAGCCGACCCAGACGTGCAAGGTGTGGTTGACCGGGTTCTTGTGGTCTTCCCGATACCTCGCGACCAGCCGCTCAAAGCGGTTCGCGCCAGGGGGGACGGGCGCGGAAACGGTCGGCGAGGAAGAATCGCTCATCATCGAGTGTCCTTGCGGATGCTTACTTGTCGGCGGAGCTTTCGGTTTTACGAGCGACCTTCGGAGTGATTCCCTTGTGCACCTTGGGGTCTGTATATTCGTCCATACCGTTGTGGCGGACCTGGGGCCAGTAGGTGGCGAAATCGAACTTCGGCGAGTTGTCCTCGTCGTGGCAGCGGTTGCACACATCGCCCTTCTCGGCCTGTTGCTCGGTGACCCTCAACGGCTTGCGAAACTCGAGACTGTCCGGGGCCGAGACGTGCTTCGACGCCGGCCCGTGGCAATTCTCGCACTGGGTCCCTTTGAGCTGGGGCGTTGCCGCCGCGGAACGATATCCCGAGGTGTACTCGAAACCGACCGTGTGACAGGTGATACATTCCGCGTCATGGATCGCATTGGGCTTGGGGTCGTGCTCGAGCGACTCGAAGGCGCGGGCGTGCTTGCTCGAAGCCCAGTGCGAGTACGTGTTGGGATGGCAACGCTTGCAGGTCTCCGCTCCCACGAACGTGGCGCCCGGTGATCCCCCCGTGAAGCCGTGCTTGGGGAAGTTCTCGACCACGCCGGCGTCCTTGAGCATGTTGCGGTATTCGTCCCGGATGATCTTCTTCATCGGCGAATCCGGCCGCTCGTCGTGGCTGTTCAGGCCGACCAAGGAGAACCGCATCTGCCGCGCGCGGTCGGTGAAGAAGCCCACCACTCCGACGTACTTGCCGCGGCGGCCGACGTCGAGGAGCATCGTCTTGCCATCATTGAGCATGACCGGGTCGCTCTTCAGGGGATCGGCCGACGGAGCCGAGGCGACGATCAGGTCGAAGCCGGGGAAAGCCGCGGCCAGCCGCTTGGCCAGTTCCTGGGCGCCCTGAACCATGAGCACCTGGTAATCGGACCTGGATTCCAGGTCGGCCAGCACCTTGCCCAGCACTTCGTCGGGCTTCTTGATCGAGGGAAGCAAGTCTGCCTCTCCACTTTTGGGATCGGTCAGCTTCTCGAGCCGCGAAGGGTCAATCACCGCCGTCACGCCCAGCTTGACCGGGCCGTCGGCGATGATCTGGCTGGCCTGGATGCGTGACTCGAAGCCCGGGACGGTCTGGACGTTGGCCACGACGATCTTCGTCGTCTCGCCCAGGCTGTTGAGGAACTGGGCGAGTGCTTCGCCGATGCCCACCTTCAAATCCTCGGCGGAAAGCGCGATGGCATTGTACTTGAGCGCGGAGTATGCCTTCAGAGCGATCTGGAACTTCATCTTGGCTTGCTCGAACCCGCCCAGGACAGCGGTTGGGTCCTTGATCAGCGTCCCCAGGTCGATCAGCGCCAGGGGCCAGTTCTTGGCCTTGAGGCCGTCGATGAAGTCGGACCTGCGGATCAGGCCTCCCACCTGTCCCTGGGTGCAACCGCAGGGCTCGAGATAGCCGTCCATCTCTCCCGTGACCACCAGCACCGCCCGCGGCGTGGGCCAGTCGGCCAGCGGCTGTCTTGATTTGCTCGTGTGAGCGGTGGTCGAACCGGTTGTATCAGGCTTGGAAGGAGGAGACGAGGCGGCGGGGCCGGGAGGGGGCGGATCGGACCGGGTGCAGCCGCTGTAGACAAGACCGCTTGCGCACAAGAGCAGACAGAAACACGCTCTTCTGGGAACTCGTCCCATCATCATCCTCTCCTCTCCGAGACGGTTCCGGGAAAGCCGTCGCCCTGGACTGGGAGCATGGTTTCCTCGGCCTCCCGTTCCACCCAGGCGACATCCCTTGGCGCGCCTGGGTTGCTTGTAGCGGTCGCGCGGTTTTCCCTTTCCGCAAGCGGGAGTCTAGCGTGAGCAGTCCGCGCCGATAAGATCAATTCCAGCAGCCGGCCCAGGCGATCGACCGCTTGTTCGTGCCGCGATTCACGATCTCAGCCAGCCCCGACCACGATATTGACCGGGACCTTGACCTCGGGAGCCTTGGGGTGGTCGGTCTTGAGAATAATCTCCTCGTCGATCAAGCCAGGCGAAGTGCCCGGTGGTACGGTCACGGTCAGGCGATACCGACCCTTCGAGGTGGGCGTCTCGTTGGGGACAATCTGGATGTTGATCTTTGCCGGCTTCCGTTCCACCGTGAACTTGGTGGACCTGCCTTCGCGGACCAGCATGGTGACCATCCCCGTGGCGCCTTCCTTGCCGTTGACCGCCATGATTTGCAGCCGGTAGGGGATCACGTTGATCGGCCCGATCGCCGTGCCCACCAGGTTGTATTGCAGCTTGGGCTTGTCGGGATGGTCGGTCTCGATGATCACTTCCTCGCGAATATCCCCCTGGGGCATGCCGGCCTTGAACTCGATCTCGACCTTGTACCCCCCCTTGATCTTGAGTTTCTCCAGCTCCTGCTTGGTAAACGGGATGGCCCGGGGGACGATCGTGTTTGGTTTCGACGTGAGGATGCTCTTGATCTTCATCTCCGGCATTTCCGGCGCGAAAACCGCGATCGCCACGATGTTGGGTTTCTCGTTGGAGATGTCACCCACAAGAATGGTCTCGTTTTCCGGTTCGGGAAGGACCACGATGGGAGTGTGCACATTGCCGTGGACATTGAGCAGAAATTCCGGCCGGATCGGGTCGTTGGTGCCAATCTTGACGTACTTGGCGAACTCGCCAACTTGATTCTTGGTCTTCCACTCGACCTCGATGTCCGTGGATTCGCCCGGCTTGACCACCTGTTTCGTGCCCTGCTCACTGAGCTTGGCGACCGTGCACATGCAGTTGGACCCGGCCAGGAAGATTTCCAGGTTCCCCTTCCCCTGGTTCTTCACCCGCCATTTGTGCGTCCCGACCTTCCAGGTGGACATCGATCCAAACTCGTGCGTGAGCGCGCCTTCAATCTCGACCTCGGGCTGGGGCCCATTCACTTTGGTCCGGGAAGGGAAAATCGGGTCCACGCCCGAGTCGGCTGTGAGTTTGTCGGCCACGAGAGTAGCCCCCGCGGCAAGCACGACCACGGCCACACACAGAATAACCCACCGTAACATGGTTGCATGACTCCGGTTGTGCGAATTTTGACGATCGTGGATGATGGCGATTCATGGAAAGACGTGCACACCCGAGGCAGCGCTCACTCCAGGGCGGGATGTGAGTAGATCCAGAAAAATGGAACTCGGCGCTTCCCCGGGACGGCCTTTCTCTTTTCCCTTGATATTAAGATCCGCATTGCATCAGGGTCAAGTCGTGCCGACGGGCCGTCGACCCGCCAGGTTCACGCCGTGGCCCTGCCCCTCATGATAAAAGACCTGTCCCGTTGCCAGATCGACCACCTCCGTGAGCCCGGCTTCCTGGAACCACGCCTGCACCTCCGAGGTCGTGTGCCGCGAGAGGTAGCGCGGGGCGTACCAGTCAAGGGTGTCGCAGACGCGGACCTCCGGGTCGGGATGCATCGAGACGCCGATCGTCAAAAGGTGCAGAACCACTCCCAGACGCTGGACGGGCCAGAGGCGGCTGGCGTTGAGCCTGCGCTTCCAGCCGCCCAAGGGCGCGGTCCAGCGCGACAGTCTCATGAGCAGGCTCAGAGGCAACCGGGTTGAAACCGCCCGATGCACGTTCATGATCCTCTCCACGGCCGGGCGCTCGCGGCGGTAGATCCAGATGGCAATACGCCCTCCAGGCTTGAGAAGTTCGGCCAGCCTGAGAAAAGCTGTTCGGGGATCGGGTGTATGATCGATCACGCCGATCGAGTAAATCTGGTCGAAGGTCCCGGGCAGAAAGGGAGGATGCAGCAGGTCTCCCTGAACGATGGCGGTTTCCGGCCGGTCCGCCGTCAGCTCCCGGGCCGCCACGACCGCGCCACTCAAGTCCATGCCGACCAGGAGCGCGGGGGCGTTCTCGGCGGCGATCCGCAGATAGCGTCCCATGCCGCAACCGCCATCCAACACAACCTTGCCGGCAAGGTCGTCGGCTGTGAGCCCCGTCCGCCCCGCGAACGTCGCCCGGTCCTCGTCAGGCCGGAGGATCCGGAACCGGTTCCACTGCAAGTTGTAGGCGCTCTTGGTGCGCGTCTGATCCGCAAGCGTCACGAGCAAGGCTCCAGGGACGGCTCTCCAGGCTCCCGCAGTCGCGGATTCCGGGTGCCGGGACCGCTCTCAGATCAGTTTACTATACCTTCCATGGTCTCCAGTGCGAGTTTCCCCTTGGGAGGGCGAGCCTCCTGGCGAGCTGCGTGGAGGGGGCTCAGCAGGAGCTTCGCCCGCTTCGCCCTCCCGAAACCGGTCACCCGTGACCGCTCGAAGTGCAATCCGGCCCGATGTCTTCAGTATCGTACGGTCCGCTCCGCGGACCTGGCGCCCCGGCCTCGGTGTAGGAGTAAGAGGAGGACATGATGGAGTGTCAAAGACAGAGATCGATTTGAAGTTCGCTGTCGCGCTCATTCCATCCCGATCTGGCGGACTGCTTCGAAAAGCGCGATGGCGACGGCGTTGGAGAGATTCAGGCTGCGAGCCTCGGGGCGGATCGGGATTGTGAGGGCGCGGTCGGGACGGCCATCGATCCAGTTTCGGGGCAGGCCCCGGCTTTCGGACCCGAAAACC
Organism: Isosphaeraceae bacterium; assembly: GCA_049966735.1. GTDB lineage: Bacteria > Planctomycetota > Planctomycetia > Isosphaerales > Isosphaeraceae > Aquisphaera. The sequence continues at coordinate 537 of JBMFUH010000407.1, read as the reverse complement.
AGGGCGTCGCCGGGCCGGAACGCCGCCTGAGTGTAAATTATGGTCGACTTCGTGCTGAACGACCAGAGCCGGTCGCGTCCCAGGGCCTTTTCGACGTCGCCCAGGTGGTCGACAACGTCCAGGTCCAGGTGCTGCCAGTAATCCAGCGCGGCGCGGCGGAGATGGCGGTCGTCCAGATGAAATCCCAAGGGACGGACCAGCCAGAGCTTTGCACCCGCGGCGACGCAGGTCCGACCGATGGCCCCCGCGTTGGCCGCGATCTCCGGTTCGTAGAGAACCACGTGCAAACGGGGAGATTCGGGAACGGGAGTGTCGCTGCTCACGGCTTGTGGCCTCGAGCTTCCCAGAGATCCTCGGCCGCGCTCCGGCGGAGGTATCTGGGTTCAAGCGTCCAGAGGTCGTCGCGGTGGCCAGATTGCCAGAGTTCCCGCGCCAATTTCAAGAGTGCGAACGCCCGGGAGTGACCGGCAGGGAGCACGAGTGTCGAGAGTCCGGAGGGGACCGCGCCGCGGATCGTGGCCGACTCCAGTCCCGGCC